>JAJRUK010000070.1 GCA_024277835.1 Planctomycetota bacterium
GCGTGACTGCGATGGCGAAAAAAACGATCGTTCGCCCCACCGGACGATCAAACGAACTCGAAAGGTTTGAACAAACGATGAACAAGAAACTGTCAAAAGTCGCTCTGGCGATGATTGCGATTGGAACCATGCTTTCACTCTCGACGCCTGCGATGGCGGCCGGTACCGACGGCGCTTCGGCGGGTGATCATGCAACATTCCTGACGACCGACGGTGCTCGCAAAATGGGTGGCGCGATCGGCGCTGGTCTGGTCATCATGGGTGGTGCTGCTGGTATTGGCCGCATCGGTGGTAGCGCTGTCGAGTCGATGGCACGTCAGCCGGAAGCTGCGGGCAGCATTAGCACAGCCATGATTATCACGGCAGCCATGATCGAGGGTGCAACGCTGTTTGCGGTTGTTGTCGGTCTGCTTGCGGTACTCTAGCGAGATTGGTTCACCGGTAGTCGGGGTTACAAACCGGCGCCACATGATAAAAATGGGTGGCATGGCCCACGCTTGCGTGGCCATGTTCTCCCAAGTTTTGAGCCGGCAGAAAACTTAGTCAACTGCTCGCTCGTGAGACTGTTTATGAACAAGACGCTCATTACACTTGCAACGCTGGTCTTAGCCCCGACCGTCGCACTTGCGTCGGATGCGGGTGGTGCGAGCAATCCGTTCGCCGGCGACATCGGTAGCGCCCTTTGGACGCTGATCATCTTTGGCTGCGTCGTGGTGGTTCTGGGCAAGTTCGCCTGGGGGCCGATTCTCTCCGCGCTTCAAAAGCGCGAAGAGTTCATCCGCGATTCGCTCGCTCAGGCGAAAAAGGATCGCGAGGATGCGGCGCAGCAGATGAAGGAATACTCCGACAAGCTCATGGCTGCCCGCGCGGAGGCGACGGCGATCGTTGACGAAGGTCGACGTGATGCGGAGGCGCTCAAGCACAAGATCGAAGACGACGCGAAGTCGGAAGCACAGGCGTCGCTCGAGCGGGCGAAGCGCGAGATTGAACTCGCCAAGGACACCGCCGTCAAAGAGCTGTTCGGGTTGGGTGCGAGACTGGCGACGGATGTCGCGTCAAAGATTATCCGTAAGGAACTCAACGCTACTGAGCATGAGCGACTTGTTGAAGAGTCGATCGCGGAGTTGGAAAAGACCGGGTAGGACGCACTGGCGGACTAGCCGCCTGTGGCACCCGAACATGCTGGACTGGATGCAGTGGTAGTCGGGGTTGCAAACCGGTGCGACGTAAGAATTGCGTCGTTTGGCCGATGGGTGGTCCTTGACGTACGACGTCCGCGCAGGCTAAAGCCTGCGGCTCGGGGGTTGGTTGGCGAAAGACGTCAGTTGTTTGACGCGAGTCGGGTTTGGTAGATAGCGAAGTTCGTAGATAGCGAAGAATTCGAAATGGCGAAGTTTGACGATCAGGAAATGGCCCTTGCCAAGGTTTATGCGACGGCGGCGCTGGCGCTGGCGGTTGAGCAGGATCTGGCGGATACGCTTCGCGAAGAGCTGGCGGACCTTGCGGACTATGTTTGCGCGACGCCCGACTTCGCCGGTTATCTCTCCAGCCCAACGGTTGACGAGAACGCTCGCAAGGCTGCCATCGAAAAGCTGTTTCGTGGTAAGTACAGCGACGTTTTTGTAGATACGCTTCAGGTGCTGAATCGCAACGGTCGCCTCCCACTGCTCGAAGCGGTCGCGGAGTGCTTTCGTGGCGTGGATGACGAGCGACGAAATCGCATCGAGGTGCTGGTGCGGTCAGCCGCGGCGATCTCTGCGACGGCACGCGTGAAGCTTCGCGACTTGTTTGGAAAGCGAACGGGGCACGAAGTAGAACTGATTGAGACGGTCGACGAATCATTGTTGGGCGGGGTGGTTGTGCAGCTTGGCGATAAGAAGCTCGATATGAGCGTTTCTCGCCAGCTTGCGGTCATAGGTGAAAAATTACTCGATCGGGCGTCGCGCGAGTTGCACGTGGGTCGAGGGTATGTTGAAGGCGACGCTGCGTAGTTGCCTTTGGATGCACCGGTTACAAACCGGTGCCACACAAGAACAGAGATCGCTTGCGGGTTTAGGAAGAAAGCCACATGAAGTTCAAAGTCAACGAGATTTCCTCCGTCATTACCGAAGAGATTCGCCAGTATCGTGGCGAGGTCGATGTTGCGGAGGTTGGTAAGGTACTCGAAGTCGGTGACGGCATCGCCCGCGTTTACGGTCTATCCAACGCGATGGCTGGCGAACGTCTTGAGTTTCAAAACGGCGCGAACGGGCAGGTCTTCAACCTCGAAGCCGGCTCGGTCGGCGTTGTGATTCTCGGTGACTACCTGGAAATCAAAGAAGGCGACGAGGTTCGCCGAACTGGCGAGCTGCTAAGCGTTCCGTGCGGCGAGGCGATGGTTGGCCGCGTCGTGGACCCGCTGGGTCGTCCGCTGGACGGCAAAGGCGTGATCGAAACTCCCCACCGCCGCCCGCTTGAATTCAAAGCGCCCGGTATCGCCGAGCGTCAGCCAGTGACCGAGCCTTTGCAAACGGGCATCAAGGCGATTGATAGCATGATCCCCGTCGGTCGTGGTCAGCGCGAGCTAATTATCGGTGACCGCAAAACCGGTAAGACCGCCATCGCGATTGACGCGATCATCAACCAAAAAGGCGGCGACGTTATTTGTGTCTACGTCGCGGTCGGCCAGAAAGAATCGACGGTCGTCGGCATCGTCGATAAGCTTCGTGAAAACGGCGCGCTCGATTATACCATCGTCGTCAGCGCATCCGCCGCCGACCCCGCTCCGCTTCAATTCATCGCTCCGTATGCAGCCGCTGCGATGGCTGAGTATTTCATGTATCAGGAGGGTCGTGCGACGCTTTGCGTGTACGACGACCTGACCAAGCAAGCGTATGCGTATCGTCAGCTTTCGCTTCTTCTGCGTCGTCCTCCGGGTCGTGAAGCGTATCCCGGCGACGTTTTCTACCTACATTCCCGATTGCTTGAGCGTGCGTGTAAGGTTCGCGACGAGTATGGCATTGTGCCAAAGAGCACCGGCGACGACTGCAAAGATCGCTCGGTCGCGAAAAAGCATCCGGAAGGGATGAAAGCACCCAAGGACCAGCGACCCGACGATCCGGATGGTTTGTATCATCGCCCCGAGGGCAAGGAGCACGCGGAGAACTGGCTTAATTCCCTTTCGGACAAGGACAACCTCAAGGTTCATCGCTTTCCGGATTCTGGCGGGTCGATGACGGCGCTGCCGGTGATTGAGACGCTCGAAGGCGAGGTCTCCGCGTATATTCCGACGAACGTGATTTCGATTACCGACGGGCAGATTTACCTTGAACCTGACCTGTTCTTCGCGGGTGTTCGCCCGGCTGTGAACGTGGGTATCAGCGTTTCGCGTGTGGGTGGTAACGCTCAGCGAAAGGCGATGAAGAAAATTTCTGGTTCGCTGCGACTTGACCTCGCCGCGTATCGCGAGCTTGAAGCGTTTGCTCAGCTCGGGACCGAGCTTGACCCGGTCACCCAGCGGCAGCTCGATCGCGGTGCTCGCATGGTCGAGCTTTTGAAGCAAGGGCAGTACGCTCCGTTTAGCTTGGCGGATCAGGTGGTGAGTATCACGGCTGGTACGCAGGGCTACCTCGACGATCTGCCCGTGCCTCAGGTTCGGGATTTTGAATTGGGACTCATCGAGCATGTGCACGACGAGTTCTCCGAGATCACCGACGAGATTACGAATAAGGGCGTCATGTCGGATGAGACGACGGCGAAGCTGAAAGAGGTTATCGCGAACTTTAAGACGCAGTTTGTGGCGAAGATGGGCGACGCATCGTAGATGGGTGCTGCCCCTTGAGGTGCGATTGAGGATGATGCACCCTTGTTGTTGGGCGTCCGCGCAGGCGTTAAGCCTGCGGCTCGGGTTTCGTGCGGGTGATTGATTGAAACTGGTCGGGGTTTTGCTCGGGAAGATTGGTTTATGGCTAGTGCAAGAATCATTGTTAAGCGGCGAAAGACGGTTCGCAACATCCGCAAGATCACGCGGACGATGCAACTGATCGCGACGGCACGCTTTCAGGCAGCCCTCGCCCGGGCAACGGCTGCCAAGCAGTATACGGAGCGACTTGCTCAGCTTGTTTCCGATCTATCAAGCGTGACCGAGAACGTCACGCACCCCCTGATGCGACCGGCAGCCGACGTGAAGAAGTCCGTGATGGTCGTCATCACCAGTAACCGCGGTCTATGCGGCGGATACAACAGCAACGTACTTAGAACATCCGTCTCGCATCTAAAAAATGCTGAGGCTGAAGGTATCGCCACCGACATTCACATGGTCGGCAAGAAGGGGTGCAACTACTTCAAGTTCCTTGGTCGCGAGTTCCTGGAAACGCTGCCTGACATTACGGACAAGCCCAGATTTGATCAGATTGAACCGCTCGGGAATGAGTTGATGGGGCGGTTTATCAATGGCGAGATTGCATCGGTCCACGTTTGCTACATGCAGTTCGTGTCAGCCGGAAAGCAGACCGCCACGGTGACTCAACTTCTTCCGCTGCAACAAGACGTGGCTGAGGGCGCTGAGGAATCGACGCACAATACGCAATACGACTTTTCCCCGAACCCGGAGGAGCTATTGGCGGAGCTGTTGCCTGCCACGGTTCGGATTCGACTTTTTCAGTGCTTTACCGAGGCGATCGCGAGCGAGCAAATCGCCCGGATGGTCGCGATGAAGGCTGCGACAGAAGCGGCGGGCGATATGATCACAACACTCACGCGCCAGTACAACCGCGCGAGACAAACGGCAATTACGATGGAACTGTTGGATATTGTCGGAGGCGCAAACGCGCTGGAGTAGAAATCGCGAATTCGAAAGAGCGAATGATGAAGCGGACGAATTGGTTCGCATCCTGACAATGATCGTAAAAACGCAACTGATCGGATTCTTTTTTGAATTCGCTCCTTGCTATTCTAAATTCGAAAGAGAACGATGGCGAACGAAAACTACGGCGTAGTTACGCAGGTGATTGGCTCCACGTTGGACGCGCAGTTCGACGAGGACAAGATGCCCGGAATCTATAACGCACTGAATCTTCAGGTCGAGCGCACGGTGCTGGGCGAAACCACGAAGGAGACTTTGTGGTGCGAAGTCGCGCAGCATCTTGGCGGTGGGTCCATTCGGGCGGTCGCGCTCGGATCGACCGACGGCGTGCAGCGCGGTGTGAAGATCATGGACACGGGCAGCGCGGTAACCGTCCCTGTCGGCGATGAAACGCTCGGTCGCGTGTTCAATCTGATCGGTGAGACCATCGACGGGCGCGGCGATATCGAGGTGAAACAGCGCCTGCCCATCCATCGTCAGCCGCCTGCGTTTGAAGACCTTACATCAAAGACGGAAATGTTCGAGACCGGGATCAAGGTTATTGACCTGCTCTGCCCGCTGGTTCGTGGTGGCAAAGCGGGACTGTTCGGTGGTGCGGGCGTTGGCAAGACGGTCATCATTCAGGAACTCATCGCGCGGCTCGCGCGTTTCCATAGCGGGTACTCGTGTTTCGCCGGTGTGGGTGAGCGTACGCGTGAGGGGAACGACCTGTGGCTTGAGATGCAGGACGCGAAGATCGGCGATACGGGAAAAAGCGTTCTCGATCAGACGGTCATGGTGTTTGGCCAAATGAATGAACCGCCTGGTGCTCGTCTTCGAGTGGCGCTCTCAGCCCTGACGATGGCAGAGCACTTTCGTGACTCAACCGGTGCGGACACGCTGCTGTTTGTGGATAACATTTTCCGCTTCTCGCAGGCGGGTTCTGAAGTGTCGGCGCTTCTGGGTCGGATGCCCTCGGCTGTGGGTTATCAGCCAACCCTCTCCACCGAAATGGGCGAGCTTCAAGAGCGCATTACTTCGACGACGCGCGGGGCTGTGACGAGTATTCAGGCGATTTACGTCCCGGCGGACGACTACACCGACCCCGCCCCTGCGACGGCGTTTGCTCACCTTGATAACACCGTCAACCTCGAACGTAGCATCGCCGAAAAAGGCATCTACCCGGCTGTCGATCCTCTGGCATCGAGTTCGCGACTGGTTTCGCCGGAACTACTCGGCGATAGGCATTA
>JAJRUK010000071.1 GCA_024277835.1 Planctomycetota bacterium
CGAAAACGGTCGAGGCGATGTCTGCGGCGACGATTCCGGTGCTGGCTCATCTTGGACTTCGTCCGCAATCGATACAGAGCATGGGCGGGTACACAGTTCAAGGGAAGACGGCGGTGGATGCGATCGGTTTGATCGAAGATGCCAAGATGATGGAGAAGGCGGGGGCGATAGCACTACTGCTAGAGGCGGTGCCGACCGAGGTGGCACAAATCATCACGGAGTCAACGTCGCTTCCGGTGATTGGAATTGTTTCAGGACCGCACGTTGACGGTCAGGTTCTGGTCATGCACGACATGTTGGGTTATGGCGGTGGTCACCCACCGAAGTCAGTAAAGCAGTACGCACAATTGTACGGTCAACTCGTTGGCGCGTTTCGTTCTTATGCTACTGAGGTTCGTGAGGCGGTTTTTCCAGCGGCGGAGAACAGTATCGCGATGGACGAAGCGGAAGCGGCGGAACTTCGGCGTATGCTCACTGCTCGGGGTTGCGACGGGAAAAGCGTGGATTCGTCAAGTTAATCGCGGGCATTGAAAAACACTTTTTTCGACGATCGAAATCGTCTTGACATTGTCGGTCACGTCGGTACTTTTGATTTCTTGTTGGTGGAAAGGCGCGGCATGCTCGTTCAGATGAGTCTTGCACGAATTGTGATCGTCGATTCGGAAGACGAGAAGATGTCAATGATCGTCCTGCGCGAGGCGGACGGTGAGCGGGCCTTTCCCATCTTGATCGGTGTGCATGAAGCATACGCGATCGACCGTCGAACGAAGGGCATTGCCGTGCAGCGTCCGCTGACGCATGACCTGATCGAGCGGGTGATTGATGAAGTCGATTGCCAGCTTGAGAAGATCGTGATCAGCGAACTGCGCGATTCAACATTTTACGCCAAGCTCGTCTTGCGTCGCAACGGCGAACTTCTGGAGGTTGACTCCAGACCGTCGGACGCGATTGCGGTCGGGGCGGGAACGGCGGTGCCCATTTTCGTCGATGAGTCGGTTCTTGATGAAGTCTGTCCGTCGTAGTTTTGTTGCGACGACCCAAGGAAACGAATTTCGGGCGAATGACATTAAAGCAAGATACTGCTACACGACGATCTCCGGCTGCCAAGTCGCGAGCCTCAGCCAAGGCGGTCGCTCGCGGCGTCACGTCTCCGCTACTTGAAAACGTCTCCAAACATCTGTCGGGTAGTGGCGGGCGGTTTGCGTCTGTTGCACCGGGTCGGTTGGATGTGATGGGGTCGTTGGCGGATTATACAGGCGCTCTGGTTCTTGGGATTCCGCTTGAGCGACATGCGTGTGTGGCAATGCAGCGGCGAACGGACGGGGTGGTGTCGGTTGTCGCCGGAGCAGGCGCTTCGAAGAACGGTGACGTCGCCGTCGAGATTCCTGTTGAAAAACTCTGCCCTCCGTCCGGTACGGTTTTGGACGCTGCGTCGTGTTTGAAGCTGCTGGGTAAGAAGTGTTCGACGGATGCGGTTTGCTGTGTTGGCGCTTTGGTTGAGGCGCTAAGGGCGGGGCTTTTGCCTTCGTTTAGCGGTGGACTTTCGGTTGCGGTCGATACAACACTGGCAAAGCTTTCGGGGGCGGGTCGACACGGCGCGGTGTGTGCTGCGGCGATTGCTGCTGCTTCGAGCGTGCTTGATGTGACGATCGACGCGGTTGGGGCTGCCCATGCTTGCAGCGAAGTTGAAAACACCTGGTTCGGGCGCGCGGTTGGCGTTTCGGGGGCTGCTTGTTCGCTTTCGGGGCAGGCGGGGCTGATTAACGAAGTTCGATGCGATCCGTGCAATCTTTCGGGGACGGTTGCGATTCCGGATGGCGTTTCACTTGTAGGTATCCACTGCGGAGCGACCCGCGACGACGCCTGGGAGAAATTCGATCAGGTTCGAACGGCGACGTTTATGGGGCGCGCTGTTGTGGATCGAATTGTGAAGCACGAGCGCCTCGATCAGATTCGCTGGGACGGCTACCTCTCTCGCATATCGATTAACGACTATGTCGAACGTTTTCGCGATCGCCTTCCGACGAAGATTAAGGGGCGCGACTATCTTGATCGTCTCGGTGATCCGGGCGATGCGCTGACGACGGTCGATGCGGGATTTTCTTACAAGGTTCGCTCTCGCACTGAGCATCATATTTACGAACACGCGCGGTCTTGCCAGTTTGTCGAGTGCATGAACCGGGCGGCGCGATCGAGTGATGATCGGGCGCTTCTTGACGCGGGCGAGTTGATGTACGCCTCGCACTGGAGCTATGGCCAGCGGTGCGGACTTGGCAGCGTCGCCGCCGACTCTTTGTTAAATTGTTTTCGAGTGCAGGGCGCTGAGGCTGACGTGTTCGGGGCGAAGGTGACCGCGGAGGGTTGCGGGGGTGTTGTTCTTGTTCTGATGAAGAGCACCGAGAAAGCAAACGTAGCCTTCCAGCGAGCGATCGACGCCTACGGCGAGAAAAGCGGCGAGACGCCGACGGTGCTACGGGGTAGCACTTGTGGGGCGCTCGTTGGCGGGACGGTTGCGGTTTAGAGCCTGCCAATAGTAGGTTTGGCCCGAGATTCTACACCGGCGAGATGCCGGACCCACACAATTCTGAAATAGGCTCTTTGGCGGTTGGCGGGCGGGAATCGGCGGGTTTTTCACTTCTTTTGACTTGGGCGGGGAAGTTTCTGACGAATTTGGTGGCGGGTTTGCGTTTGGGACCGCATGGCGGCGCTTTGCTTGGCCATGGCACACGGGCGCTTGGCCATGGCACCCAGCACTCGACCATAGCACGCGGCAGACGATGGGCGACGTGTATTGTGGGTGGTTCATGTGGGGAATTCGCCGAGTCTTTGGTTTCCTGTTTGTCTGGGGGGGAGATGTGGGATAGAATAGCTACGAGCTATCCCGCCCTTTTTGCTGTGGAGATTTCCGCATGACGCAATTAGATAAGCACGTTCAGACCGCCTTTCGACGTCTTTGGATGAATCGCTGGTTTCATATCGCGGCTACCTGTCTCACGGCTGCGTTTGGGGTCTTTGGGGTTCTTGTTCTGGTTCAGCGACTTTTTGAGCTTGCGCTGCCGGTGTGGATTATCGGTGCGGGCATTCTTGCGGTCGCGATGATTGTGTCTCTTTTCTGGGCGCAGGCGACCAAACCGACCACTGACTTCGCGGCCGCAGAGGTAGACCGTGCGGCCGGTCTTTCGGAGCGATTGAGCAGCGGACTATACTGCCGGTCGAGTGATGATCCGTTTGCCCGGGCGGTTGTGGAAGATGCGGATCGCATTGCACGGTCGATTCGGGTGCAGGAGCATATTCGGCTTGTCGCACCGCGATCGCTTTCGTGGACGGCTTGTTCGATGGTGCTTGCGTCGCTGGCGTTTTTGGTGACGCCGGGTCTTTTCCAATCGAACGAAGCGGAAGCGGCTGACGAATACAGCGAAGCCACTGAGCAGGCGCACGTCGCGGTGAAGAAACAACTCGACTCGCTGAAGCAGTTTGCGGACATCACGCCCGAGGTCGAAGACTTCTCGAAAGACCTGGAAAAGCTTCAGCAGGACGGCGGCGGGAAACTTCGTCGGGCGGAGGATATTCGTCATGAAGCCATTAAGAAGATCGATCGGCTGGAAGATGCGCTGAAAGAAAAACGGGAGAGCGAGACGTACAAAGCTGTTCCGGAACTTAAGAAAATGCTTCGGGGGTTGAAGATTCCTGAACCGACCGACCCGACGATCTCTAAAATTACGCAATCGCTGGCGAAGGGTGACTTCAAGACGGCGAAGGAGGAAGTTGAGAAGCTCAAGGAGCAACTGGCGACGCTGAAGTCCGAGGAAGACAAGGAATTCGCCAAGAAGGTAGGCAAACAGCTTGAGCAACTCGCGAAGAAGCTGGAAGAGATCGCTAAGGACG
>JAJRUK010000072.1 GCA_024277835.1 Planctomycetota bacterium
ACCGCATGATTCGACAAATCACGCACCCACAAGTTAGCACTGGCGTCGAAAAATGTCGAAACATCCACCCTCCGTGTGGCACCGGCATCCAGCCGGTGAGAAGCTCGCCCCCCGCTAGACAATCCACCGCCTACTTCAACGAAGAAATAACCGTTTTAACTTCGGTATAGTTGCTCAGCGCATACTCGCCAAGCTCACGACCAATCCCGCTCGACTTGAAACCGCCAAACGGCGCGGAATTGGTAAACACATTGTAGCAGTTCACCCAGACCGTCCCCGCTCGCAGACCGGCGACCATCTTGTTCACCGTACCAATGTCGCGCGACCAGACCCCCGCCGCCAGGCCGTACATCGTATTGTTCCCGCGACGAATCGCGTCGTTCACGTCGGTAAACTTCATCACCGAAAGCACCGGACCAAAAATCTATTCCCGTGCGATCGTCATCTCATCACCAACACCCGCAAACACCGTTGGCTCAATAAAGTAGCCAGCGCGATCAAGCCGGTTTCCACCTGCGGTACACTCTGCCCCCTCTTTCTTGCCCGCGTCGATGTACCCCATGATCCGATCCGCCTGCGTCGCCGAGACCTGAGGCCCCTGATGCGTGCCGTGTTCAAACGGATCGCCGAGCTTCGCCTTCTTCGCCCGAGCGGAAACCGCTTCCAACACCTGATCGTAAACAGACTCTTCAACCAGCAGTCGCGAACCCGCACAGCAGACCTGCCCCGCATTGGCGAACACCGCAAAGTAAGCAAATTTCGCTGCCGTCTCGACATCCGCATCGGCAAAAATAATGTTGGGACTCTTCCCGCCAAGTTCAAGCGTCACGCGCTTGAGATTCGAATCCGCCGCCGCTTTGAGAATTTCCTTACCGACAGCCGTACTTCCGGTGAACGCAACTTTGTCAACGTCCATGTGCGACGAGAGGGCAGCCCCCGCGGTCGCACCGAACCCGGGGACAATGTTGATCACGCCCTCCGGGAATCCAACCTCCATCGCAAGCTCGCCTATGCGCAGTGCAGTAAGCGGCGTCTGCTCGGCAGGTTTCAAAACAACCGTACATCCCGTCGCCAGCGCCGGGGCAAGCTTGTACGAGGCCATCAGCGCAGGAAAGTTCCACGGAATAATCTGACCGCAAACCCCAACCGGTTCATGTCGCGTTTGCGCTGCAAACGGACCCGCCGCCGGCAGCGTCTTGCCATGAACCTTATCCGCCCACCCGGCGAAGTAGCGAAACACGCCGGCGGTCCCCGGAATGTCTCCGTTGAGCGCATCGCGAACGGGCTTTCCGTTATCCAGCGTCTCGAGCGCTGCGAGTTCCTTCGCATTCGCCTCGATTGCATCAGCCAACTTGTACAAAAGTCGCCCGCGCATTTCTGGGGCCATGTTTCGCCAGGCTTTCCCCTCAAACGCCTTTCGCGCCGCCGCAACTGCCAGATCGACGTCAGCCTTGTCGCCTTCCGCCACCTGACAAATCGCATCCCCCGTCGTCGGGTTAGTCGTCTCGAAAGTCTTTCCCGAAACGGCATCGACCCACTTCCCATCGATCAACATCTGCTTGCTGGTCACCTTCGGCGGTGCAATTGCTTCCATCTCTGCCATCCGTCTATCCTCTCGTTGTTGTAACTATCACGATGCTCAACTGTTGTATGCCGCTATCGCCGCAATGGTAGGGTGCATCTTGATGCACCATCTGGAACGGCTACCACGCCGCAACCCGGCAATCCTCAACGGGTGCCACTGGCGGCTTGCCCGCCAGTGATCGTGGGTGCCATGGCCAAGCGAAGCGCCGCCATGCCGTTAGGACACATCGTACCGACCCCGGTCACGACGCTCAACCTGCACGATGAAACACTGCCGCCCGCGGTGGAAATCGGGCCACCCAGACAGATCGCCATATCCCCCGCACCGCCTCTGACGTATCATCCCCTCATGTTAGCTTTCGCAGGTGTCTGGATCGCATTCGCTTCATTCGTCGTCGCCTTGGCGATGCTCGTCTACAGGCCCGCGATGACCGACCTATCCATTTGGCTGGTCCTCTGGCTCGGTGCACCCCTTTCCATGTGTTTCGCCGGACTGATCCTCTGGGCCTACCGCAAGGACGTCTCCGACGACCCGGCTATCACTGCCCAACGCACCCAGGCCAAGGTCGCCCTCGCCCTCTCCATCACCGCGGCGGCAATCGTCTACGTCCTCATCATCTACTCGGAAAAGTTCATCCCGATTGAAGCCTAACCGAACCCCGTCTATAATCTCCGAACCGCGCCCGAAGGAAGCGACCACAAGTGTAGCACCGGTTTGTAACCGGTGAACGAAGGCAAACCGCGGCATCGGCTTGAACCGGTGAACCAAACATGAACATCACCCTCAACGGCCACCCCGAAACCATCCCCGACGATCTTACCGTCGAAGGTTTCCTCTCAACGCGAGACTTGCAGCCAATCCGCGTCGCCGTCGAGATCAACGAAGAGCTGGTCCCGCGCAAGACGTTTTCAGAAACCAGAATTCAACCGGGCGATCGTATCGAGGTCGTCACGTTCGTAGGAGGTGGATAACACAGTGGCAGACACGAAGTACAAAATCGGATCGTTCGAGTTCACATCGCGCTTACTTGTCGGCACGGGCAAGTACGAGACCTACGACCTGATGAAGAAAGCGCTCGACGCCTCTGGCTGCGAGGTGGTCACGGTGGCTGTCCGGCGCGATGTCATGGCGGGCGATACGGGCAAGGCGAAAGCGGACAACATCCTCGATCATCTCGACCTTTCGCGATACACGATTCTCCCGAACACGGCTGGCTGCTTCACTGCCAAAGATGCGATTCGGTCGGCTATGCTCAGTCGCGAGCTTCTCGAAGGTCTCGGCAACCCCGGTGCGAAGTGGGTCAAGATCGAAGTCCTCGCGGATAAGAAAACGCTGCTGCCTGACCCGATCGGAACGCTGGAAGCGACGACTGCCCTCGTCGAGGCAGGTCTTGAGGTGCTGGCGTATACAAACGACGACCCGATCCTCGCCAAGAAGCTCAAAGACGCCGGCGCGACCAGCGTCATGCCGCTCGGATCGCCCATCGGAAGCGGGCAGGGCATTTTGAATCCCAACAACATCCGCATCTGCCTCGAATATCTCAAAGACGACGACCCGGACTATCCCGTCATTGTCGACGCCGGCGTCGGAACGGCATCCGACGTGACGATCGCGATGGAATTATGTGCAGATGGAGTGCTGCTCAACACGGGTATCGCGGGCGCTAGAGACGTCGTGACCATGGCCAGCGCTATGAACCACGCCACCGCCGCCGGACGAGAGGCTTTCCTCGCGGGCCGCATTCCGAAGAAACGCTACGCGACAGCGTCGTCGCCGACGGACGGAACCATCGCCACCGCAACATAAACCTGGCGCGTAGTGCGTAAGTATCTCTTCCAGGAAGCAAAGCCAAAACCGAGCCGCGACCGTGAGGGAGCGACCAGACGGCAGCAACGCTAGGTGCCGCTGGCGGCTTGTCCGCCAGTGTGGTGGGCGACAGAGACAAAACACCGCCTTGTTGCACTCATCGCGCACGTTTTGCCGATACGTCCGCAGCGGCGGAGTGCAACAACTGCAACTTCCGAGCACTAAGCGCAAGCGCCGGGTGTCTTGGAATCACGAATGTCGAACGATAGATCGCGAATGAAGAAAACCCCCGGACGTCGAACCCGTCCCCTCTGTCTTTCTTCCTTCTGAGCTCGCCGTTCTTCATTCCAGACTTACCCATCTTGACGCTGGAGGCAACCATCGGCTACTATCACAACACAACGCCCGGCTCAACCCGAGAGGTGAAAGCGACCCGTATGATCGTCGATTGCTACACGCACACATGGGAATCTCGAAACCACCTCGGGAGCTGTCTGCCTAGAGACCGAGCGCGCGACACCGCGGGCGATGCCCTTGCCGATCTGGACGCCGCGGGCACCTCCGAGCATCTCGCCGCAACCGAACCGGTCGATACGACAATCGTCCTCGGGTTCAAGAGCAAGTACCTCGGCGCCGACATCGACAATGACCAAGTCGCCGCGTATGTAGCCACTCACCGCGATAGGCTTCTGGGTTTTGCCGGTATCGACCCCAGCGACCCGGCGGAAGCTGTGGTTGAGATCAAGCGGGCGCAGGAAGAACTTGGCATGTCGGGCGTGTCCATCGCACCGGCTGCCCAGGACTTCCACCCGAGCAATTCACAGGCGATGAAGGTTTACGAGGAGGCTGCTTCTCGGAATATGCCGGCTGTCTTTCATACTGGCGTCCATATCTCGCCGGCCACGAAACTAGAGTACGCCCAACCGGTCCTTCTTGACGAAGTCGCTCGGGAAGTTCCGGAGCTGCGAATCGTCATCGCCCACATGGGCTTTCCCTGGGTCACCGAAACAATCGCCCTGCTCGCCAAGCACGAGAATGTTTTTTCCGAGATTAGCTGGCTACTTCATCAACCGTGGCAGGCGTATCAGGCGCTTCTCAGTGCTCATCAGTATGGAGTGATGGACAAGCTGCTCTTCGGCAGCGGCTTCCCCGCAGCAAGCGCCTCACACTGCATCGAAGACCTCTACAGCATCAACCA
>JAJRUK010000003.1 GCA_024277835.1 Planctomycetota bacterium
ATGATGCTGATCGTGTCCTCGATGGTCCAATCCAGCTCAATCAGGTCTGCCCGGCGGAGCACAAATACATACCCCGTGGTGGGATTGGGGGTGGTTGCGAGAAAACAGGTACAAAGCTCTTCGCCGGTGTCCGCGTCTTTGGTGATGGCGGTGATGAACCCGAGCGAGCGGACCTCCATGCTCGGATAGGGAATCAGGGCGACGCGGCGAAAATCGCGTGATTCTTCATTCGCGAAGGCTTCAAGGATTTGCTTGGACGCCTTGTAGACGGTTTTGACCAAAGGTACGCGGTCTAACAGGCTCTCGAAGAACTTGACCATCCGCTTTCCGAAGAAATTGGCTGTGAATAGTCCGATGAGGTACAGCAGCACAAACGTCAGTAGCACGGCGACGATCGAGATTCCCCACTGGTAGCTGGGTTTGAGGACAGAGATTCCCTCGGACGCTAGCTGCTCGGCGGTCACACCGAGTCTTTCAACCAGCGCTTTGCCCAGATCGCTTGCCAGGTAAGCTTCGACCACCCAGAGCGACGTATAGCGCATGGCTTCGAACAGGAAGCGGACGAGCATGAATGCGATCCAGAGCGGCAGGACGAAGACGACGCCGGCGGTGAGCCGTGCGCGCAAAATCGCTTGAAGCGTGGCCCGAACGCGACTCTTCTTGGGTTTTGGCTTTTTAGCCGAATCGGTATTAATCCGGGTCTCTCCTGTTTCAAGCGTGGCGGGTCGGCCTAGCACGACGTTTTTCGATGCCACACGACTGTACACGGTATCCGTTCGACGGGATGCGGCAAGCTGGTTTCGCCTTGTCGGAAACTGTGGTGACCGATCCTTTGTCCGGGCGTCGACGTGCCGCTGAAGAAACTTGAGAGTTTACGCTTGACACGCCCCTGTTTGTACGATATATTCTGTATGGACAGGAAGAAGAGAATTTGACATGATCGAACTGACACCGGCAATGCAAGGTTTTGTCTTACACTGGGGCGAGATGGGGTCTAAGTGGGGCGTCAACCGGACGGTTGCGCAAATCCATGCGTTGCTCTTCATCGCGCCGGAGCCGCTGGACGCCGAAGAGATCGCTGAGACGTTGTCGATCGCGCGGTCCAACGTGAGTAACAGTCTGCATGAACTCCAAGGCTGGGGAATTGTGCGTGTTGTGCATGTGCTCGGTGAGCGCCGCGATCATTTCGAATCGATGACCGATGTCTGGGAAATGTTTCAGATTGTACTCGACGAGCGCAAGAAGCGTGAGTGCGATCCAACATTGATTGTCTTGCGTGACCTTGTGGAGCAGGCAAGAAAAGGCGGCGCGAAGGAGGCGCATACGCAGAAACGTCTCAACGAGATGTTGGAGTTCTTCGAATCGGTCAGCAATTGGTACACGCAACTTCGCCGGATGCCGACCTGGTCCGTGATCAAGTTCGTAAAGATGGGCGACAAAGTTCGTAAGCTGCTCGGCGTCGGAAAGGCGTGACACGACGACGGTCGTTATTTATTTGCGACAAAATTTCTTTATTGACAGAAAGAACAGAACACTCGAACAGAAGGAGGATGTGATGGACAATGTTTGGTATACCGAAGCGACGTATGTGTTGTATCTTGCCACTAGCGTGGCGGTCACGGTGTGGGTAGCTCGCACCCTGTTTCGTAACGGTCGGGTCTTCTTGGTCGACGCGTTTCACGGGAACGAAGTCATCGCGGATTCCGTGAACCACTTGTTGGTTGTGGGGTTTTACTTGATCAACATCGGGTACGTGACGTTGGCACTCAAGTACGGTGATAAACCAGATTCCCTTGTTCAGGCGATCGAGTTTTTCAGCACGAAGATCGGGCTGGTGTTGCTTGTCTTGGGCACGATGCATTTCTTCAACTTGGCTTGCCTGTCAGTAGTGCGAAAACGCGGGAGGCTGTCAGCATGTCCGACGGGTGGCGTGACGCCGAGAGGCGATGCCTCAGGTCGGGGGAAAGAACGAAAAGTCGGTTCCGATCCCACACCGCCGGATGCTTAGCCTCCGATTTGGAACATGGCTCGGCGCTGGGTGGAGACGCCTTCGTCGAGGCGGTGGCCTGTTGGTTTTTGGGCGATCGCCCGGGCGAGGAGGTCGGTGATGGCGCGCTCGCCGCCTCCGTTTCGCAGGGCGGGTTTGAGATCGACTTCGTCGTCGTTGAGGAGGCAGAGGTGGAATTTTCCGTCGGCGGTTAGCCTCATGCGGTTGCAGTTTCCGCAGTACGGGTCGCTTACTGGCGAGATGAATCCAACGACGCCGGCTACTGGAGAACCATCTTTGAATCGGAAATTTCGGGATTCATCGGACGGCGACGTTGGGGGGATTTCTTCGAGCGGGCCTAGCTCGGTTTCGATTCGCTTCTTTGTCTCTGGGTTGGGGACGTACTGACTGAGTGACAGTCGAGCGCATTCGCCACCGCCAAGGGGCATGAGTTCGATGAATCGGACGTGCCAGTCGCGATCCATCGCGAGGCGGGCGAGTGCGACGACGTCTTCTTCGTTGTAGTCGCGAACGACGACGCTGTTGAGTTTGATCGGTGCGAACCCGGCGGCCTCAGCGGCTTCGATGCCGGTCCAGATTTGCTCGAACGTGCCGAAGCGCATGACACGTTTGAGTCGGACCGGGTCCAGCGTGTCCACATGAATGTTGATCCGCCGGAGTCCTGCGTCGTAGAGCGGTTTGGCGAGGCCGGGCAAAAGGATTGCGTTCGTGGTCATCCCGACGTCGGTAATGCCCTTGATCTGATGAAGACGATCTACGATCTCTACGGCGTCCTTTCGCAGGAGGGGTTCGCCACCGGTGAGGCGAATCTTGTTGAACCCGACCTTGGCTGCGGCTCGTACGACTTGTTCGATTTCCGCAGCGGTTAGCACTTCATCGCCCGGGACGAACGTCAATCCGCGCAGGGGCATGCAGTAGACGCATCGCAGGTTGCAATGATCCGTTAGCGAGATGCGGAGGTAGTTGATTTCTCGGTCAAAGCTGTCGCGTGGCATATCTGGTCCCGCCATCTGCGCAATCTGAGTGAACATGGCTGATTGTAGTGTTTTCTTGCTGGCACGTCGCTGGTCATGCCCTAAGATTCGTGCGAGAGTTGGATGCGTCGTTTTGAAATCCGTGCTACACGATTCACCGGTTACAAACCGGTGCCACACAAGTCGGTGCCACACACGATTTTCGACGCGCGGGCAGGTTGCCGGCAATTGCGATTGGAATAGGCGTGAAGCAAGATGGAACAGGCGTGAAGCAAGAAAAACGAGTTGGACTTTGGCTGATCGGTGCGGGGGGACGGGTCGGAAGTGCCGTTGCGCTTGGGGTGGCTGCGATTCGTCGAGGAAAAGCTGACACGACCGGATTGGTCAGTGAGCTACCGGTCTTCGGACATGAAGCGCTGGTTGACCCGGGGGCGCTGGTCCTTGGTGGGCATGAAATCAGTGCGACGACCATTCTCGATGGGGTCAAAGAAGCGAATCGCGATGCGGGGCTTTTCTCTGAGGACTTGATTCGGTTGGCTACGCCTGATTTGCGTAGGTTTGAACGAAACGTCAGACCGGGGACGTTGCTCGGGATTTCAAGGACAGTGGCTGACATTGCCAAGGGGGGGCGCGGGAAGAAGGACCGGAGCGTTGCGTCGGCGATCGCTCGACTTCGCGGCGATTTGGTTTCGTTTCGCAAACGACACAAGTTCGACCATGTTGTTGTCGTGAACCTTGGTTCATCAGAGGCGAGCATTCGGCGGATCGCAGCCCATCGTCGTTGGTCGGCGCTATCAAAAGCGATCGCTGGTAAGTCGCAGACGATTTTGCCTGCAAGCTCGATTTACGCGCTCGCAGCGATTGATGCGGGATGTGCGTTTATCGACTTTACGCCCTCGACGGGTCTTCGCCTTCCCGCGCTGCGCGAAAGAGCGGAGGTGCTTGAAGCGTGTTTTGCTGGAAGCGACGGTAAGACCGGCGAGACGCTGGTGAAATCCGTGCTTGCTCCGATGTTTGCGATGCGCAATCTCGACGTACTGAGCTGGACGGGGCACAACTTGCTTGGCAATCGCGACGGCGAAGTTTTGCGCGATCCGAAGGCGAAAGCCTCGAAAATCGTTGGGAAAGATGCGGTGGTTCGGTCGATCGTTGGCGAATCGACGGAAACGCATGTGTCGATTGACTACGTTCGCTCGCTCGACGATTGGAAAGTCGCGTGGGACTATATCCATTTCTCCGGGTTTTTGGGGACAAAGATGGCGATGCAGTTTACCTGGCAGGGGTGCGATTCGATGCTGGCTGCGCCGCTGGTGATTGATCTCGCGCGTTTTGCCTCGCTGGAAATGAGGCGTGGCGCTTCTGGTCCGATGAAACACCTTTCGTTCTTTTTCAAGAACCCGATCGATGTGACGAGTCATGATCTTTCGACGCAGTTTCGACATCTTGTCTCTCATATAACAGGGTACGAATCGTGATGAAGCTTGCGTATAGCTCTAACGCGTACATGCGATGGCCTGTTGGGGAGGCGATCGCTCGGATCGCTGGCGTGGGGTTTTCTGGGATGGAGCTGATGGCGGATACGCCCCATGCCTTTCCCGAACAAACTACGGATGCGCAGATCAATGCGATTCGAGCGTCACTTAACGAGCACGGCCTGGAGCTATCCAACATCAACGCGTTTATGATGAACGCGGTCGAAGATTTTTGGCATCCGTCGTGGATTGAACCGGATGATGTTTATCGTCGTCGGCGCGTGGATCATTCGATCGCTGCGCTGAAGATGGCCAAGCGACTTGATGCGAAATGTATCACGACCGAACCGGGTGGACCGCTGCCGGACGGGATGGAACGCGATCGGGCGATGGACCTTTTCGTCGATGGCTTGAATGCGGCGCTCGTGGTGGCGGAGGATGTTGGGGTTCAGTTGTTGGTCGAGCCGGAACCGGAACTGCTGATTGAAAACGCCGATCAGTTTCTTGAACTGGCTGCGCGGGTCGACTCGCCGATGTTCGGGTTGAATTTTGACGTTGGGCATTTCTATTGCGTGAGTGATCCGTTGGCTGAGACAGTCGCCCGACTTGCTCATCTGACGCGACATTATCATTTCGAGGATATCGCCGCGACGCGTGTGCATGAGCACCTGATCCCCGGGCGCGGGGCGATTGATTTCAAGGAACTTATCGGGGCGATTGCTTCGACCGGTTACGACGGCTGGCTTACGATCGAACTCTACCCCTATCTCGATGACCCGGACGGTGCGGGGCGCGAGGCGATGGGGTATTTGACGGAACTGCTGCCGACGTGACCGGTCGTGTGCGAACTTTTTTTGATCTTGTGCGTTTGCCGAACCTGTTTACGGCGGCGGCGGATATTCTGGCGGGGTTTCTTTATGCGGGTGGTTCGCTGAGCGATTGGGGTTCGTGGTTGCCGCTTGCGATTGCTTCGATGTGTCTGTATGCAGGCGGGGTTGCGCTGAACGATGTCTGCGACGCGGCGCGCGATCGTGCGGAGCGTTCGCAGCGTCCGATTCCATCCGGGCGAATCTCGCGGAATGGGGCGGGGTTGATTGCGGGGGCGTTTCTGCTCATTGGTGTGGGCCTGGCGTTTTCTTGCGTGTTGCGAAGTGGGGCGATTGCTTTTGCGCTTGTCGTTTCGATTGTTCTTTACGATTGGGTTCTCAAAGATACACCGGTTGCGCCGGTGATGATGGGGATGTGTCGCGGGTTGAACCTCTCACTTGGCATGGTGCCCGCGGCTAACCTTTGCGTTGCGCCCATGTTGGTGCCGGTCGGTCTTTTTGTTCTCTACGTTGCGTCGTTGACGTTATTCGCTCGGCGCGAAGCGGTTGTTGATGCGTCGGATCGGTTGCGGTTGTTGATCGCAACGGCGGGCGGGGCGGTGGCGTTTGGGTTGCTTCTTGTGCTGCCCGGCATTTCGGCGGGTTTTGTTGAAGGGGCTTGGGTTGCGGTTCTTTTTGGATGCGGGGGCGTCTTGATTGTGGGGATTCGGGCGGGGTTGAATCCGTCGCCTGCGCGGGTGCAGCGTGGGGTGAAGATGCTGATCGTTTTGCTGGTTTGGTTTGACGTGTGTCTCGCGTGGACGGGGGCGGGGTGGGTTGGTGGTGTTGCAGCCTGTTCGCTGATTTTGCCGACGTTGCTTTTGGGGCGTGTGTTTCGGATGACGTAGCGGTGGTACTCCTGATCTGTTTTTGACGGAAAGAAACAATGAACGTAGCTTCTTTGACTATGAGTGAACAAGATCAAGAACTTCTTGCACGCGCGGAGGCGGGGATCAGCGGGTACCTGTCGGCCGAGCGCGATGCGGGGCGGATTGCGGGTAGTTATTACGATGACGCGGTTGCGAAGACGGTTCCGAATCTCAGGAAGTGGCTATTGGCCAGCGAGCTGGATGGGATTTCGCCGAACTTGCGGGATGGACTTCGTGATGCGATTCGGCGGGAGCGTTGGGTTGAGCTGACGAACGCTTATTCACGCGACGTAGCTTTTGGGACTGGCGGGATTCGTGAAAAGATGGGCGCGAGGCGAGACGACGTTCTTCGCCTCAAGAAAGAGGGGATTCACGCACCGATCATCAAAGGCCCGAACACGATCAACGATGTTATTTATCTGTTGACGTCGGCGGGTGTTGCCCGGTTTGGGATTGATCGCGATCCGCCGCTTCGCAAGATTGTGATCGGGTTTGATAGTCGGGTTCGCGGGGCTGATTTTGCGAGCCTCATTGCGAGTCTTTTTCTTGCGTATGATTACACGGTTTATCTTTTTGACGAAGCGTGCATGTATCCGAGTGTGACGTACGGCGTGCCGACGCTTGGCGCGGACGTTGGCGTGTTTATCTCGGCGAGTCACAACGATTTTCGCTACAATGGATACAAACTCTCATGCCAGAACGGGTCGCAGTTTGATCCGGACGAACGCAATAAGCTATACGAACAGTACATTCGCACGACGACGTTTTCGCACATCAAGACGCTGTCGGTCGCCGACGCGCCGCGCGAGAAGCTTTGGTTTCTTGGCGGCGAGAAAAGTAGCGACGGGCGAACGATTCAGAGCGGTGAGCACGTGGGGTTGCCCCTTGCCGATCCGCTTCCTGATGCGGGCGATCTGTACGCCGGACGCGAGGATCGCATCATCGACCTTCATACGATGCACATGAACCACACGAAGCAGTTTCTTTCGAATCCTCAAGTGATTACTGGGGCGATGCGCCCGCTTTCGATTGGTTTTTCGGCGTTTAACGGGTCGGGGCGAAAAGCGGTGCCTCGATTGCTTTCGGAAGTTGGGTTCAAAAATGTTCGCCGCATTATGAAGCTCGATGCGCTCGATGGGATGTTCCCCGCGTTCTGTAGCGATCCCGGCAAAGAGCAGCAGCCCGACCCCGGCGACTGGCGGGCGGCTGATATTGCGGTGGATGCGTTTAAGGAAGAGCACGGCGACGCATGGGGCGATGTTGATCTGATCGTTGGGACTGATCCCGATGCGGATCGCTGTGGGGTGATTGTGAAAGTTCCGCCGCATCAGCGCGTGGCCTATGCTCATCCGGGGACTGGCGAAGAGCGCGACTACTCGCTTTTGTCCGCCGACGAAGCATGGACGCTTATTCTTTGGTATCGCCTCACTCGCGAAATTCAGCAGCATGGGAGCATCGTCGAGGCTGAGAAGAAATTTATCGTTCTGTCGCACACGACGACCGATTTACTATGTCGTCTCGCTGGTAAGTTTTCGCTTGGGGTTGTGAAGACTTGGGTTGGCTTTGCTCAACTTGCCGCGGCGACGCGGGCAGTGTGGGATTTGCATGCGGGCAAGGATACGGATGGGCTTACGAGCGGTGGGGCGTTTCCGATTTACACGGAGGGTGCGACGGCGGCGAATCAACCTCGGGCGAATCGGACGATTCATTCTTGGGAGCGAATGGAGGGGGCTGCCCGGTGCGTCAACATCGCCGCGCTCGAACAGAGCAACGGGTTTACGATTTTGGGCGGTCCGCCGGTGGATGCGTGCTCGATGGGGGCGGGCGGGCACGTTCGCGATAAGGATGGGACGTTCGCCGCGATTCTTATGGCAGAGCTTGCGCAGTTTGCGAAAGAAGAGCGCGTTGATTTGATCGACTTGCTTGACGAGAAGATTTATCTCGACCCGGAGATTGGTTTGTACATAACGCATTATGAACCCGACCCGCTCGATGGTGAGTACGAAGGGCTTGCTGGGTATACGAAGAAGCGTTCGATTCTTGATAAGGCTGAGGATTTGTTTGCGAATTGGAGCAAGAGCACCGTTGTGCTTGGCGGTCTTACGGTGAAGAGTGCGACGGTCTATCGCACGGGGAAGTATGACGCGGTGAATTGGGACGGTTTTCCTGATGAGGGGTATCGGTTCTTTTTCGATGATGACCGATTGAGTCATTTGACGATTCGACCGTCGGGCACGAGCAATGCGCTTCGGTTTCATGTGCAACTGTTTGGCGGGCATCCGTCGCGCGAGGTGTTAATTGAAAAGAAGGCGACGCTCCGGGCGACGTGTGCGGAGATTGTGTCGCAGATCAAGGAACGCCTTGGGGCGGTGTCGTAAGACTGATGGGCGACCTTGACGGCGTTACGATTGCGTTTGATTTGGACAACACGCTTCTGGACCCGACCGGCGAGCGATATGCGGCGGTGACGTCGGAGTTTTTGTCGAAGTGCGATCTGGGTTTGAGCGCAGCGCTTGTTTGCGATGCGTATGAACGCGTTCGGCGGTGGGGGCCTATTCTTGCCCGACTTGGTTTTGGGAATCCGTTGCATGATCGGGGGCATGTCGATGGACTTGCTGCTCTGACACTGCTGTTCGCGACGAAAGATGATCTTCTTTCAGGGTTGGGCGACTTTGTTGCAAAGCGTCAGGCGTTTATCGCGACACTTGATGAGCTTGATGACGTCGCACGAGGTACACGTCGAGGATCGCCACAAGAACGACTTGCGGCGGAGCGGGCATTGCGTTAGGAGCTATCGTCTGACGAGGCGGGTGAGCTTCAAACTGCGATCAAGACGGTGTCGGAGTCGCCATGGCTGTGCAATTGGTCCGGTGCTTATGACGCTATTGAGGATACTCATCCGGTCGATGACGTTCAGCCAATGTTACGATCCTTGATCGATCGCGGTGCGATATGCGTTGTGATCACGCAGGGGCAAAGTAGGTTTCAGCGTCAAAAGATTACGCGCCTCAGCATTTCGGGCCTGCTTGCCGGTTGTGTACTTATCACGCAGGATGCGCGTCGGGTCGCCGGGTACGAACTGCTTGATGAGCGCATTGATGAGTTGCTTGGCTGCGCGGAACCGAGCGATGAGTTGCGACATCTTTGGGTTTATCGATGTTTGCTCGATGTGTGGGGATCGAAGTCGCCGTGGTTTTATGCGCGCTGTCTTCATGCGATCCATAGCGGTGAGGGGGATGTCGAAAAACGCCTCGCCGATCTGGCGACGGTTTCTCGCGGAGATTGGGCGACGGACGCGGTTCGGTTTGTCATGATCGGCGATCGTTACGCGAAGGATATTCGTCCGGTGATCGAGTCGGTTGGGTCTGATTGTGCGATGACCGTTCACTTGACGGCTGGGAAGTACAACGAAGGTTTTGACGCGAGCGAACTTCCTGAAGCGGTTCGTCCGACGCATTCCTTTGCGAATATGACAGAGGTTCAGGCGTTTCTCGATCGGGAGTTGACCGTTGCGAGCGTTGCAGTGATTGGAGCTCCGCCGCCGATTGCTCCCGCTGAATGGTTTGACGACACACTTCTTGTGTCTGGTGCACGGTGCGATTTGCAGTGTGTACAGGATGTTGCCAGGGCGATCATTGAGACTCGGCGGTGATTCGTTGAGAGTTTTTCTTGTGCTCGTGACACTCTTTGGCACGAGTGTCCGCGCAGGATGAAGCCTGCGGCTCGGGGGGGGCGTGGATCGTCGTGGGTTCATCGAGGTCCGGGGGATCGCGGCGCGGGGGTCATTTCTTGCTTTTCTGGCGTTTGCTGGGGAATGGGCCTTGGATTCGCCTTGGTTTTCCGATGGGGCGTTTTCGTTCCATGCCGTCCTTTTCGGTTTCGGCGAGGATCGCTTCGCCCGCGGTTTGGTTCAACACTGACCTGAACTCGCCAACGTATAAGAAGTGCGTCTTGCCCGCCCATCCGGTTAACACCGAATAACTTTGCTGCAAAGTCGTCAGGCGAAACCGACCGTTGATGGCCTGTTTGTCGTAATTCCAAACACCGACAATTCCACCGAGCGAGGCGGATCGAGTGTGGC
>JAJRUK010000073.1 GCA_024277835.1 Planctomycetota bacterium
CGCACGACCATCGACCGCAATGTCCCGCAATACTTTCGCAGCTTCCAAGGCAAGCCTTGCCGCGAGATCATCGTCAATCGTTATCTGGTCGGTCTGCTTTGCGACCCGCTCGAGTGCGCCGTTCAGGTCGCCCTGCTCCGCCGTCGCCCGAACCGCAACAGCGAACCGATCCTTTTGTGCAATATCACCCGCCGACTGCGACTGCGTACGCTTTGTCAGAATGACCAACGGCGCTTTGGCGAACAAGAACTCTTGACGCAGCTCGCGCACGGCGGTCGAGAGGACTGGCTCTTCCAAGTCAGTCGCGAGAAACACACCCGCCAGCGCTTCAAACTCAGTCCGCGCTCGATCCAGCCCCTCGAAGAACTTTGCGGTACCGATCACCTCGCGACCTTCGCCGCGAAGGGCAGCGACAACGCGATTTCGGTTCTGCTCGTCAGGATCGACGACCAGTAGCTGCGTGCGCCCCTTCGTTGTAATCGTCGTCGCGAGAACAGGGACGACGAACTGATAATCTTCAAAAGCTGTGCGCGGTAGCGCTGCACCGAGAGCAAGCGCCGCCTTGATGCGAACAACGGTATCGGGAAAACGCAGACTTTGCGCGAGTGGCTGCTTGAAGTCCTCGCTGCCAACGAGTGACGTCTCACCAGCGGTCACACGAAGGGCCGCGATCGCCCCGAGGGCGACCGCCGTATCATTATCAGCGACCGCGCGCGACAGCACCAAGTGCGCATAACGCGGACCGGCTGCCTGAGTGAAATACAGAGCACGCGGGAATGGATCGGGTCTGGTTGCGTCCGCCTCACCCGTTTCGCCAGGGTCGGCGCTTTCGATATTCAACCCCAACCGAGCTTCGCGGCGGATATTCGCCGCCAGCCAGAGCGAGATGGCGGTCTCGTTGTCGTTGCGCTGATTGAGCGCTTCCTCAGCACATCGCATCGCCATGACCGGCCCGAAAATCTTCGTCGCAACTACCGTCGCCCGAAGCTCTTCCGCATCGCCGTCCCAGTACCAAACGTTGGCGGTATCCTGCGTCGGATTCACGCGAACGGCGTCGTCTTCGTTGTAATACCGTTCACCGAGCGACGCGAATAGCGCGTCGGGCGCACCCATCAGACCGCGACCCGACAGCGTCGCAATCCGGACAATCGCCGCCTCCGCTGCTGCGACCGTCTCGGGAACGACTCCCGGCGCGACGGTCAATTTCGTCAAGTATGGAACCGCCTGAGCGTAGCCATACTCGCCGATCGCTTTGATAAGATTCTGGCGAACATCTTCGTTCTTGACGTTGAGGGCGATGACCATCGGGTTCACGGCACCCTTACCAAGCCTCGGCAGCGCATTGATCACGCGCGTCCACAGGTCTTTTTGAGCGGGATCCAGAAGCGTCTGGACGAGGTGCGGAATGGCGTACTCACCGGAGCGAACGAGGTTACGGATGGCCATGTCCACCATCTGCGGATGCCCGCCGAGTCGCTTTATGTTGATGCGGATGCGGACCGGGTCTCGCCGACGCCGAGCTTCGCCTTCGTCAATAACGTCCAGCACCTTTCGTGCGCTGTCGGCGATGGACGAATTCGCAATGATGTTCAAGAGCGTGTCAATACTCGTTTTATGACGAGTGGAGATGTCCAGAAGCTCTTCGGGATCAAGCTCGGGGTGCGCGAGAAGCTGCTGCGCTCTTGCATCGGCGAGACTGAAGTTCCCGATCACTGCGTAGTGAAGGAAATCCTTAAACAGCTCCTCGACGGAGTCCTCCGCTCCAGAAGTCGCAGCGCGACCCGCCGGCGTTTGACCGAGCGCGTCGCCAGCAAAAGCGCCGACGACCAAAAAGCAAGCGGTTAGCGCTGCCAGAGTATGTCGTGAAAACCACGGGGGAATGCGCATCGTCTTCTAATCTCCAGAGTTCAGTTGTCGCGTGTGTTGGACGCACAAAAGAGCGCGCAGGCTCGAGGCGTGTCCGAAACCTTATCGCCCCATCGGAAAACGCGTCACGCTTCCGCCCGGGCTGGTTCTTTGAATTCCATTCAGCCAGTATTCCGGGCCATCTGCCCGCCAAACCGCCCGATGGAAAGTCGCGTCAGTATACGAACGGGGTCCACAGAGTCAACGCAGACCGACCCCTCGCCGGGCTGAAAACCTCGCCAGGCAAGCCCAAAGCCCGTTTAACGAGGTACCAACGCGCCAAACATCCATCATCGACGAGGCATCCGCCCCTGTTAGATATTTTGGATAATGGCGATGCTGCCCGCAGCGGTGACGCCCAGGAGCACCGTCTGTAGGATTTCGTTCAAACCAGTCAAGTCGCACCCGCCCGCTTGCAGTAGTAGAAACCCGCCCGCAAGACCCTGCATAGAACGCACGATTCGATGTATCGTCATCGCAAATCTCCGTCAGCATGGGAGCCTGTCGCTCGCGGCACATCCGAAGCTTCAGCCACCACTCATGGAAGCGAAAGTTTATTCCCGCACCGCCAGCGGTCAACCGAGACCCCAAACATCCCCGCATCCACCCCCCAAGCCAACCCGAGCCGCGCCTTCTCACACTCGTCCGAAGACATCTGATCGCCTCCAGCTTGCCAGTGAGTCGAAAAAGTCGCGCGCTGCGAAACCTGAGGAATGAGGAAAGCGATCGCTGACCGCATCGCTCGTTGTGAAGGGGGAAGATGTAACTCAGAGGTATAGTGGATGATCGAACCGAAGACCAGCCCCAACAAGCGGGTCAGATGACTCGGTCGAAACGACCTGCGTACGAACCACCGTTGCAAAACAGCTACCACCCGCCA
>JAJRUK010000074.1 GCA_024277835.1 Planctomycetota bacterium
ATATGGATGAGCACTCAAGGTACGCTGAGGTATCTGGGTGTCGTCTCACCATTCTACGCGCCACCCGAGTCGCCCAGCGAAGAGCCTGATTGGACGCCACTGTTCAAGGCGGCGCGCCTTGACTTCGAGACCACGGTGGACACCGATCCCGTATGGACGCCCAACGTCAATACGGATTTGCGGCGGGCTTGGAAGGTGAAGACGTTGCCACCATCCAGCGTCGAGTTGCACGTGGAAGCAGCATCTTTTCGAGGTCGCCCAGTCTATTTCGATGTGCGCTGGCCGTGGATAGAACCTCCCGCTCAGTCAGCCAAAACGCCACCCGGCACGCTTTCGCAGGCGAATCGCATCGTCCAAATTCTTTGGTTTCCCATATGCATGATCGGTGCGGTTTTGTTGGCACGACGCAACGTACAGATCGGTCGCGCGGATCGCAGTACCGCGACTCTGCTCGGGTTCGTTGTTTTCGCGAGCAACTTATTGGCTTG
Organism: Planctomycetota bacterium; assembly: GCA_024277835.1. Lineage (GTDB taxonomy): Bacteria > Planctomycetota > Phycisphaerae > UBA1845 > UBA1845 > JAJRUK01. The sequence continues at coordinate 489 of JAJRUK010000074.1, forward strand.
GCTCTTTTCTGCTCATCATGTGGGTACGGGTGCGGAGATCGGCCTGATTCTGACCATCGTGGCCCGAGGGTTGTTGGATGGCGCGCTTGTGTGGGTCGTGTATCTCGCCATCGAACCCTATTTCCGAAAAATTTGGCCGCGATGGCTTGTCTCCTGGGTCCGCCTGTTTGATGGACGCTTGCGCGATCCGCTGGTTGGCCGAGACATTCTGGTCGGGGCGATCTTCGGGGTTCTTGGTGCCTTGCTGAGCGACTTGTACACCTTGGTGCCTAGCTGGCTGGGATTGGAATCAACTGTTCAGAACACGATCAACCGGTACTTGGAAATCCACCAGTCCATGGAAATCGCGTCGCTTGCCGGACTTCGGCAACAAGTGGCCCAGATGTTTCGTATTCCCGGCGGCGAGATCTTCAACGACCTGATCGGCGTGATGATGTTACTTCTACTGCGAATCGTCTTGAGACGGAACTGGCTCGCTTACATCGGTTGGGTCGTCCTGGGTGTTCTCCTGTTCAACCCCGCCTCGGGGTTATTGTACCTCGATCTGACGCTTGTCCTGGTACAGATGCTCGTTGGCGTTTTCCTATTGGTCCGTTTCGGGTTGCTCGCGTTGCTCATGAGTACTGCCATGACCAGTGTCCTGGAGAGCGCGGCCATTACACCGAACCTCTCGGCCTGGTACTCGGGCGACATGCTGGTCATGCTCGCCGTGGTCGCGCTGATCGTGATCTATGCGGTGAAGACCTCGCTCGGCGGTCGTTCGCTGCTTGGCCCCGGTCTACTCGAAGACTGACGCATCGCCGAATGAATTTGGCGATCACCCGGTGGATGGGCAGGCAGCTTCTTCGGGGATGCCGCGTCAACGTCGTGGCGTTTTTGAAACGGGATCGCGGCAGGTGATGTATCAGCCGATGCCCCGGACTTCGGTGTATTTCGGATAGAAATCTGGGTTTTTCGATGCTTGTCCATCGTTCCAACCTCGTGTAAGATGCCGCGACTTGGTGGAAACGGCTGCCGCCTCACCGATGTTGTAGTCTGAATTGGTGAAGAAAAGTCGTATAAGGCGGCCAAAAACCGCATTTGCGGGTGTAGCTCAGTGGTAGAGCGTCACGTTGCCAACGTGAATGTCGTCGGTTCGAATCCGATCACCCGCTTTCTTCTTTCCATCGCGCTTGCGGTGGAACTCCCCCCACGCAGGTGGTCTCCGAGGCGAGCTTGGTGTTGGCTTCGTAGCGTGCTATGCGCAGGCTGCGACGTTGGTTCCGTCGAGTTTCGAGGCATAGTCTCGGATGGCGTTGCTGTCGGCGTCGAACTCAGCTCGAATAGATCCGAGCTCTTCGTCCGCCCGTCGCTCATCCCATTCCATTGTCTTCGCAATAAGCGGAAGGATTTCTTCGATGGCGGCGAGCGTTTGGCGACCGGCGAGGAAGTACATCGAGGTTCGCCTTTTGACGAGGTCCAGCAAATGCGAAACCCACTCGGTCTCGCACAGGTAGAGCAGCTCGGCGGGGCTGTAGGGCAAACCGTCGAAGAGTCGGCGACCTAGCGATGCATCTTGGACGACTTTTGCCGCCATGGACGTCGCCTCCGGGCCGTACAGTCGAATCCAGTGATCGAGTACGTCATCGGCAACGCGTCGCCCGTTCAACTGTCGCACGAGTTCGCCCCGGGTTCGCTCGCCTTCTTCCTTCGAGATCGCAGGCCAAAGAGGCTGGGTCCGAAGACGCTGGCGTAGTCCGGTCGGCACCTCCGATCGGCCGAGAAGTTCCACGATTTTATCCACGCTTTTTTCCGCCATCGCGCGAAACGTCGTCAGCTTTCCGCCGGTGATGGTGATGAGGTTTTGTTGCGTGTCGGTGGTGACTTCGTGTTTTCGCGATAGTTCGTTCTCCGATTCGCCGTCCTGGATTACGATCGGGCGTACGCCTGCGTACGCACCTGTGATGTCCGCCGTCGTCATTTCGAGACCCGGGAAGAAATGCCTGAAGCTCTCGAAAAGGTCCGCGACTTCCCACTTGCTCGGGCGGATGTCGCGAAGGTCGCCGTCGAAATGGGACTCGGTGGTGCCGACGATGATTTTCGTCTGCCAGGGGATCGCCCAGAGCGATCGACCGTCGCGGATGCTGCGAATGATGATCGCGTCGTTCCCGAAGGCCGGATCGCGATTTACGAGAATATGGGTTCCCTTGACCCACATGAGATCCATCGCGCTTGTCCTGAGCATCTTCGCCGTCTTTGGCGACCAGGGGCCCGTTGCGTTGACCAAGACCCTCGTGCGAACGTGGATCGTGTTGCGCTCATTGTCAGAAGACAGCGACATACGCCAGTGATCTCCGTCAAACTCGGCGCTCTCAACGTGTGTATAGTTATGGACCGTAGCGCCTGCCGCCTCTGCGGTGCGCAGCGTTGAAACGACCATGCGGGCGTCGTTGGCCTGTGCATCCCAAAAGCAAACGCCGAAACGATGGGGGATGAGTTTCGGGTAGAGTCGCGCGAGAAGCGACGCACTCATTACGAGCGACCGTCGACCACCGCGCCGGCGCTCGATCAGGCCATACGCCTGAACGCCGATGATCGTACACAACCACCTGGCGAACTGATGACTCTCATAGGGGATGACGAATCTCAGCGGCGAGACCAAGTTCGGCGCGATACGATTCAATAGCCGATCGCGCTCGACAAGCCCTTCCCATACGAGTCGAAACTGCGCGTGCTCAAGGTATCGCAATCCACCGTGGATCAGCTTTGACGTAACATGACTCGTCCCCGATGCGAAATCGTGCGAGTCGATGAGCATCGTGCTGAGTCCGCGCATCGCCGCGTCGCGCGCAACGCCTGCACCCGTAATTCCGCCGCCCAAGACCAGGCAGTCGGTCTCGATCGGTTTGCTTTTGTGGACCCGAAGTGTCGTCATGAAGATGCGCCTCGGCCACGCCGTTTCATCGGCGTCAGGATGATGGGCTACCCATCGCGGCGATCTCGCCGGCTGCTCCTATCACTTTTCGGAATGCGCTCGCGTACTGATCCAGCAGTTCCCGGTCGGCCGACGGAAACGACGGCAGTTGAAGGACGGCATTATTCGCGCGAACGGTCTTTGGAAGCGTATCGGGTCTGTAGGTCGGCAACGACGCTCGCGGGAGATGCCCAAGTCTTGCGATCTCGATAAATTTGTCCTCGGTGAAGACCGGCTGTTGATGCAGGAGGGGGTATCGCGGTCCGACGACCTCGCATCCTTCCGCCTGAAGCGCATTGACCAGTTGATCCGTGGTCAGCCCTGTCCTGGATTCGATGTTTTGCACGAGATACAGAAAGTAAACGCGGTCGATCCCGTCAGGTGCGAGGAATGTATTCAACCCAAGCGGCTCGAGTCGTCGCGACAGGTAATTAAGGTTCTCGTTGCGACGCGCGTTACGCTGCGGGAAGTGCTTGAGCTGAACGCGCGCGATTGCGGCGGACATCGGCGAGATACGATGTTTCAGTCCGAACCCGGTCCCCGCAAACCGCCTCGCGGGCGTTTTCATGGGGAGGATGCGCTCGAAGTGGCCTAAGCACTGGGCGTGCTCGAAGATCGCGTCGTCGTTGGTGACGAGGATTCCGCCCTCGCCGGCGGGGGCAAGCTTGTTTGTCTGCAAACTAAACACCGCCGCGTCGCCGAGGGTTCCACAATGGCGACCCCGCCACTTCGCGCCGTGAGCATGCGAGGCGTCTTCAAAGACCTTCAGGTTGTGTCGTTTCGCGATGTCTAGCAGGCGATCCATCTTCGAGGGCATGCCCCAAAGATGAACAATAACGATTGCCTTGGTCTTTGGCGTGATCTTTTTCTCGACGTCGTCAGGGTCAAGCCCAAGTTGTTCGGATTCGGTTTCGCAGAAGACCGGGACCGCGCCACACCAGAGCACCGGCATGACCGAGGCCCAGTAAGTCGCAGACGGGACGATGACTTCGTCGCCTGGCTGCAGGTTGAATGCGTGCAGCGCCGCGAAAATGCCGGACGTACCGTTGCAGCATGCGAGGGCATGCTTGACGCCCAGGAACTCGCGGTAGTCGCTTTCCAGTGCCTGCGCGACCGGATGGATCGATAGCTCACCCGAGCGAAGAATCTCCGTAACAACATCGACTTCCTCATCCGTGATGATGGGCCAACGGTTGGCGTCGGCGATTCGCGCGGGGTCCATCGTGACCGCCGGTCGCCCACCAAGGATCGCGGGCCGGTCCGTTGTCGCTGTGTTACTCATCTATCAACTCCGCACCACTCAGATTCAGTCGGATCGCATGCGCCCCTGTCGTCGATGCGCTTACGTTTCGGGTCGCGACCTTCGTTTATCGTAAATGCATGCGGCGAGGGCGGCAAGGCGCGAGGCGGGTTCGCAAGGGCGGGCGATGGAATGAGAGTCGGTCGATTGACTCGGGATCAACGGGGGGGCTGCTTCCTCTGACCTGAAACGGCGTCCCTAATAGGTCTTGATGAACTGAACCCCGACGCTGTGGAGCGAGCCTTCCGTCATTTGGCAGTGTGCGACGATCCCGTCGATGATGGGCTTTCCCGGCAGCACGTCCAGCCTCGCCCGAAGCATCGCGCCGGGATGGATGTACTGGCGAAACACAAACCCGAACCCACTCGTCGAGATGTCGGTCGTCTCGACGTGAATCTCGCGAACGCCACGATCCCGGTGGGGCTCATCGATGACCCAGATCGTCAATTCAGCCTTCCAAGGGTATCTTGCTCGGTAACGCCGGTCGATGCCAGAGGCGTCGAGTTCTTCACGAAGCTCGTTAAAGACCTCAATTCCCGAGGCTGTTGGATTTGGGATATCGGTATTCATTGTTCTTGGTTTGCACACCCGCGAAGACTTTCGGAGTGCGCGAAGTAAGACCCCGCACGGTTTCAGGAAATTCGACGACTCAAAGGAAAACCCGTACCGCTGCCCGTTCTCTTTCTTCGGCGAACGTGCGCTCGCGATTGAGACGATTTACTTCAGCTCAACGTCCCAGTACGCAGCGTCTAGGAATTGTCGCCATGAGGCGTAGCGATCGTCGGACAGCGTGACCGATACGGCAGGGTTTCGCTTGGGTTTGACCGGTTTGCGAATGAGGTGCATGTGGGCCTGCTTGGGTGTGCGTCCACCCTTTCGTACATTACAGGACGTGCATGCGCAGACGATGTTCTCCCAGCTTGCTCCGCCACCCTGCGAACGGGGCAGCACATGGTCAAGACTGAGCTTCGACGTGTTGAACGTCTTCCCGCAATACTGACACGTATTCGCGTCGCGAGCGAACAAGTTTCGCCGGTTGAACTTGACGCCCTGGCGCGGAAGTCGAGCGAATGTGAGAACACGGATAATGCGCGGAACGGCAACGTGTGAGCGAACGGTTCGAACCCAGTCGTACTTGTGGGCTTCGAACTCGTGCCGAAAAGCGCTAAGCTCTGCCCAATCCGCAAAGTCGTAGGAAGTGTATCGACCGTCCTCGACGCTGAGGACTTCTGCCACCGGGTTGTCCCGCCGGTCACGTTTGCAAAGAAGCAGAAACGCTCGCCGCGCACTGACCACGCGGAGCGCCATGTAATGCGCGTTTAGAAGCAGGACGCGACCGTCCAGACCACTCGGTTGTGCGATACACGTCGATGCGAAGACGCGACTCCTTTCTGTACAGGTCGCCCCGGGATGAGGACGTAAACCAAGAAAAACCTTAGAACCAGCCTCATTATACCGAGCGAAATGGCGAGATACAATGTTTTTTCTGTGAGCAAGTGTCAGCACGATCGTGCAGCCGAGGTCAAACACGACCAGAATCGCCGTTATCAGCGAGTTTGAGGCCCTCGGGTGTCTAGATTTGCGAAACTCGTGTGATTTTGGCTTTATCGGACGGTTCGGCGGAGGACGGCCTATGCCTGATACTTAAAGCGACCTTTCAGACCCACCGACGATACCTGCATATAGGGCTTTGCCGGAAACGTAAGCAAAACGGACCAGTCCGCCCGTGGGGGGCGAAGCGCGCAGCCCTGCAACAATTGTGGCCCGGGGTTCCAGTCCGTAAGAACGCCGACGAGATGTCGGTGCCACACAACTTTTGGATAGGCCCGCAAGAAGAGGCACACGAACATGGAACAGCGTCGCTCATTTTTATTGCTCGACCCGCCCAGTTCGGCGGATTTCTGTCGTCGCGGGAGCTTGCGCGAAAAGGACGAAGCGCAGAATGCGCCGTTTCCCAACATCGACTTGATCCTTCTCTCCGGAGCCGTCCGCGAGGGGGGGTATGCTCCGACGTTCATTGATGCGCAGCTCGATCGCCTCGACTGGAACGACGTCGTCGAGCGCGCGCGCGAAAATGATCTCGCGGGCGTTGTTTCGCTGGTCTCCAGTGCGCGGTTCGACGAAGAGCTGCGATCACTCGAACGGTTTTGCAAGGAGCTGGGTGGTATTCGATGTTTCGTGATCGGCACGATCATCATGCAGCAGGATAAGCTTCGCCTTCAGCGCATTTTAGCTGACAACTCCTGGCTTGACGGAATCATACTCAACACAGTTGAGCACAATCTGACCGAGATGATCCGCGCGGGTAGCGGCGAGACCATAGAGCCTCTCAATATCGCAGTCGATCGCCCCGGGCAACTGGTGATTCCGGATACAAAGGTGACCTACGGCGATTCGTTTCGAACGCCGCTCCCCGAACACGCGATTTTCAAAGACCCGCGCTACTGCTTCCCACAAAGCAAGCGGGGGCCTGTCACCTGCACGCAGTTCTCATTTGGATGTCCGTTTACCTGCGAGTTCTGCGTCGATAATCAACAGTATCGAAAGACCCTCTACCGCGACGTGGATGACATGGTCGAGGAAATGGTCGTACTGGACGCCGCAGGATTTCGCGAAGTGTACTTCAAGGATCTCACGTTCGCGCTGAAAAAGCCGATCGCGATGGAGTTCCTGCACAAGCTCGCCGCCAAGAAGCTGCGTCTCCAGTGGTTGTGTACGACGCGTATCGACGTTGCGACGCGCGAGATGCTCGCCCTGATGAAGAGGGCGGGTTGCTACGGCATTGAGTTTGGCGTCGAGCACGCCAAAGAAGAAAAACGCCGACTCCTTGATAAGCGAATCAACGACGATCGCATCCGCGAAGTGTTTAGCGATTGCCGCGAATTGGGGATCAGTACGACCGCGTTCATCATGCTGGCCTTCGAGGATGATACCGAGCAGGACGTTCGCGCGACCATCCGCTTCGCGCGATCGCTGCGTGCGAGCTATGTGTCCTTTAACGTAGCAACCGCGATTCCCGGAACACCGTTCTGGGAGCGTGCGAAGAAAGAGGGTTTCCTCCGTGATGTCGATGCCGACTTTGGATTCGCAAGGAGCAACCTCAAGCACCGACACCTCACGCCCGAACAGGTCGTCCGACTTCACAAAGAGGCGGTGCGGTCGTTCTACTTCAGACCGGGCGTTATTCTCGAAAAGATGCTCCAGGTTCGAAGTTTCTTTGAATTGCGAAAACTATTTCGCCTTGGAACAGGAACGCTTTCTTAGCACCGGAGATACTGGATGCACCTTCTCTCGCTGCCGCGCCATCAGATTGAAACCTCACTCGCCGACTATGCGCGCATCCTTGGATCGCTCGCCACCGGCGCGGACCGACCCGACGCAATGCGCCGCTTCGAGCAGGCGTTCGCAGACTATGTCGGGTGCAAGCATGCCATCGCGATTTCGTCTGGCAGGCTGGGGATTCATCTGATTTTGGAACAGCTCGCCATTGAACCCGGCGACGAGGTCATCGTTCCATCGTTCAACCTGTCGGCGGCTCTCGAACGATTCTGCCAATTCGGACTCGTACCGAAATTCTGCGACGTTCGTCGTAACGACTTGACGATCGCCACCAAGCAGGCCAGCTCACTCGTGTCGAACAAGACGCGTCTGCTTCTCGCCACCCACATGTATGGCCACCCCGCCAACATGGACGAGATCACCACGATCGCCGACAAGCACAACCTCGTTGTCATCGAAGACTGCGCCCATGCCGTTGGAACAAAGTGGAAGAATCGTTGCGTAGGGACGTTTGGCAAGGCGGCGATCTTCAGCTTCAGCGTGCTAAAGCTGGTCACAACATTCGGTGGGGGGATGATCACGACCAACGACGACGATCTCGCCGGCGCGATCCGACTGAGACTCTTACGACTTCGGGCGACGCAACCCAAACCCGCCGGAATCAAAAAAGCAATCACCGGAACGATCATGGACGTCGGTACAAAGAAACTCGCGTTCAGTTTCGGCGCATGGCCTATGCTGCGCCTGATGCGGTCGCTCAAGCCCAACATTCAGCAGCAGATCATGACCGAAACGCCTCGGATCGACCGCGATTTCGCCCCGGCGACCGTCCCGCCGCTTCACCCGTTCCAGGCAAAGCTTGGTTTGAGTCAATTGCGAAAGGCGGAAGCGTTAATTCAACGCCGGCAAGAAGTGGGGCGGTTGTATGACCAGGAGCTATCGGGCATCGATGGTCTCGAAGTGTTTCAGCCGTCAG
>JAJRUK010000075.1 GCA_024277835.1 Planctomycetota bacterium
ATGGTTCTGATTGTTGCTGTTGGAATGGGCTTCGCTGCGTTTCGGGTCGCATGACGACGAAGATGGTGCGCGTGGGGACCGGGTTGATGACCGGCGGTTTTTCTTGTGTTTTGAGATCCCATTCTTTGACGACGAAGTTGGCGTCTTCGAGTTGTTGGTTCATGACGCTATAGGGTGCGGGAGCTTGGCCCGGCATGCCGCCGAGGAACAGCAGAGGCATGCCGCCGAATCGAACGAAGACGATCGCAGTTTGTTCTTTGTGCGTTGCTCGAAGGATGGCCGAGGTTAGTTTTTCTTCGCCTTTGAAAGCGCGGCGCTCGAACGGCGCTCGCGCCGCGGATGGGTCGATGGGTGGCCAAACTTTGGTGAAGTCGACGATGGTGGCGTCGTCGTCGGTATCAACCAGGATCGCGTTTGAGTTGGGGAGCATCTGGTCGAGCAATTTGTTGATCGAAAGCGGTTTGAGTTCTTGGGTTTTGGTTGTTTCGCCTTCGATGTCACCGACGATGGAGACGAGTCTGCCGTTGGTGCCTTGCAGATAGTCGACTTGCTGGGGCGGAAGCGAGACGCCTTGCGCGATGACGTCCTGACCAAACTTGCCGATTTGTTTGAAAAGGTCTCCGACCTGCGTGTAGATGGTTTTGATTTCGTTGAGGGCGGCGGCGTATTCGGGCATGGCGAGGGCGACGAGTCCGTCGATTTTTTCGCGACGTGCCTGTAGTTGTGTTTCGAGTTGGCGGAGGGTTACTTCGACTTGGGCGAGTGGCGATGCGTTGGGGGTGTCGTCGATTCCGCCGGTGGTGACTTTTGCGACGAGGGCTAACTCGTTTTGCAGGGCGGCCCGGATTTTTCCGTCAAGGTCGTCCTGGTACGCTTTGATGCGATCCTGGTAGGCTTTGATTTCTGACTCAAACTTGGGGATGGTTCGGAGACGCGCGACGAGGGCCTGGAACTTTTGCTGGTCTTTGAGGGGGTTGATCCAATCGGCGCGGATTTTGGTGCGGTTGTTGAGTTCGTAGAGGTCGAGGAGGTTTTGCGTGGCCTGGCGGTATCGTGATTGGTCCTCTTCTTCGAGGTCTGCCTCAAAGTAGAGGGAGGTGATGCGGACGTTCTTGTCGAGGTTTTCCAGAAGGGTTTCCGTACCGTCGCTGAGGCTGTTGATACCGGCGGAGGTCATGTCGACCCTGTACGGTTCGGAGAAGGCGAACCACTGGCAGAATCCGACAATCCCGATCACTGCGATTGTCGCGAGCAGTACGTTTGCGCCGATCGTCAGGCGACGTTTTCCGGTTTGGTTGTTGGCGTGTTGAGTTTGCGTTACTGCCATCGCTGCATCTCCAGACGCTTGACGGTTAGGAAGAGAAAAAAGCCCGTTGTCGTGAGGAAAAAGACGACATGGTTGGTGTCGATCATTCCTCGGATGAAGTCCATGTAGTGGGTTCGGACGGAAAGCTGCTGAAGGATCGCTCGACCAGCGCCTTCGAACTGTTGGGCGAGTCCCTGCGAGGCGAAGGTCATGAGGATGAGGATCAAAAAGCTCGCGAGCACGGCGATGACCTGGTGCTTCGTGCAGGCGCTGAAAAAAAGGCTCGTCGCGATGTAGAGACCGCCCAGAAGGACCAGGCCGATGTAGTTGCAGAAAAGAAGTTTGTAGTCGACGTCGCCGTATATTTCGAGAATGATCGGATAGAGAAGCAGCGTGGCCAACAGGATCAGGTAGAACGCGAAAGCTCCGAGGAATTTGCCGATGACGATTTGCGATTCGGAGACGGGGGCGGTCATGAGCGTTTCGATCGTGCCGCTGCGAAGCTCGTCGCTGATGAGTCGCGTGGTGAGCATGGGCAGCACGAAGAGAAGGATGAGGACCATCCAGAACTCAAAGAGGTATCGCAGCGATGCTTCGGCGTTGTTGGCGAAGGTGCCAAGACCAAACGCGAGACCAGCAGCGAAGAGGTAGATCGCGATGACGGCGTAGGCGATGGGGGAGAGGAAATACGCTCCCAGCTCTCGCCGCGCCATTGTGCAGATTGTGGACATGTTTCAAAAATCTCCGTAAACCTCACCGGCTTGAAGCCAGTACCACACTTCTTGGTCGTGACACACTCTTGGCTTGTGTCACACACTCGGGCCGTGACCCACTATTCTTGCTAACGCGGTCGGACGGTTTGCTGCTCTGCCGTTACTTTGATAAAGAAATCTTCGAGGGTTGCGCCTTCGCGGCGCAACTCGCGAAGTGCCCAGCCCCTGTCTTTTGCGAGTTTGAATAAGTCCTCTCGGACATCGCAGCCTGATTCTGCGCTGACGGATGTGCGAACCCAGCCATTGGAAGCGGATAGGCTTACGTTCTGGACGCCGGCAATTTTTCTTGTGGCTTCTTCGATGTCGGTTTGGTCTGCTTTGACTTCTGCGACGACTGTGCCCTGCTCGCTGAAGCGGTTTCGTAGTTCTTGCGGCGAGCCGGTGGCGACGATTTTTCCTGATGCGATGATAATCGTGTGGTCGCAGATCTGCTCGACTTCGTGGAGGATGTGCGAGCTTAAGATGACGGTGTGGCGGTCGCCGAGGTCTTTGATGAGGTTGCGCGTTTCGCGAATTTGCGTCGGGTCAAGGCCGATGGTCGGCTCGTCGAGGATGAGCAGGTCGGGGTCGTGGAGCATCGCATCGGCAAGACCGACGCGCTGTTTCATGCCTTTGGATAGCTGAACGATCGGGCGGTCGATGAAGCTGCCAAGCCAGCAGCGTTCAGCCACGCGGCGGATGCCCGTCATTCGCTCTTCGCGAGACATACCGCGAAGCTTGCCGCGGAACTGGAGGTATTCGCGTACGCGCATTTCGGGATAGAGCGGCGTTGACTCGGGCAGGTAGCCCACGCGGCGGCGCACTTCCATCGACTGGCGAAAGACGTCGAAGCCGCCAACGGTCGCCGTTCCGCCGGAGGCGGGGTGGTAGCAACTGAGAATGCGGATCGTCGTCGTCTTGCCCGCACCGTTGGGGCCTAGGAATCCGAGCACGCCGCCTCGCTCGACGGCGAAGGAGATGTTGTCCACCGCGAGGAGCGAGCCGTACCGCTTGGTGAGATTTTCTACGCGAACCATTATCGTATGCCCCGCAGTTTTGGGTCAATCGAGCACTGGATGGACTGGCAGCGCCTTGCCAGTCAGAGCCGGACGGCTGAAGGTAACACCGCGTTCGCCGGCTTGTCAAGAAAGTTGGTTGTCCCCCATCGCTGCTGTTAAGAATCTGTTGCGCTTGGTTGGGTGCGGGGAGTTGCGGCGGTTGTTGATACGGTGGGGAGGGCGTACTATGCGCATATGCATACTGTTGAGCAAATTGTTGTGATTGGGTCGGGAAACTGGGGGCTTGCGCTGGCGGGTGTTTTTTGCTCGCGACATCCGGTGCGGGTGTGGACGATCGATGCGGAGGTGGCGCGGACGCTGGACGCCGATCGCGATAAGGCGGGGCTTTACAACAAGCATCCGATTCCCAAAGAGGTCGTCATCGAAGAGAAGTACGCGACGGACGTGGATGCACGGTCGGCGCTTTTTATTCTGGCGGTGCCGTCGGGACAGGTGCGGGCGGCGGCTCGTGAGCTTGCGACGCATGCGAAACATCCGCTTGTTGTGACCGTGTCGAAGGGGTTTGACGCGGAGAAGCAGTGTACGATGAGCGAGGTGATTCGGCGCGAGATTCCCGATGCGCATGTGGTGGTTTTGACAGGGCCTACGATTGCGAATGAGGTGGCAGCGGGGTTGCCTACGCGAGCGGTGCTTGCGTGCGATAATTTGATGCACCTCGCGATGGTTCGCGATGCGCTTCGCAATGATGTGATTCGTTTTGAGGTGAGTCGCAATCCGGTTCATCATGAAACGTGTGCAGCCCTCAAGGGAATTGTCGCGATTGCTGCGGGGATCGCGGATGGTCTTGGTCTGGGTGCCAATGCGCAGGGCGTGATTATGACGGAGGGGTTGCGCGAGCTTTCGGTGGTTGCATCGTTTTTTGGGATTCCCGAGAACGTTGCGTACGGTATTTCCGGTGCGGGGGATTTAATCACGACGTGTTTGAGCGCTGATAGTCGGAACCGTCGGTTGGGTGCGATCTTAGCGGAGGGAAAATCGCTCGAAGAGGCGCTTGGCGAGGTTCGCATGACGGTGGAGGGGGTGGCGATGTCGCGGACGATCGAGACGCTGTGGTCGCTGGACGTTTCGATCCCGTTGTTTCACTCGGTGAATGCGATTCTTCGAGGCGAAGTGGCGGACGTTCGCAAGGAGCTGTGCGATCTGATCGCGCACTTGTAGTGGCCCGATGAAAGCTGTGATCCTGGCAGCGGGGATGGGGCGGCGACTCGCGTCGATGGGGTGGGATCAGCCAAAGTGTCTTTTGACGATCGGGAAGACGACTCTTCTTGGGAATATCTTGGATTCGATTGCTGCGCGAGGGGTGCGCGAGGCGGTTATTGTCGTTGGGTATCGCCGCGAGCTTGTCGAACGGGAAGCGTCACGGCATGGCATCTCCTGCGTATTCGTCGAGAACGCGGACTTCGCTACGACGAATACGATCTATTCGCTCTTTCTTGCTCGGGAACATCTCACGGACGATTTTTTTTATTTCAATGCGGACGTTTGGTTTGATCCTCGGGTGCTTGATCTTTTGATTGACACTTCAGGCGATGAGGACGTGGTGGGCAATAGCCCACCCTACGAGGTCGGTGCGATTGGGCGGGCGGATGATGGAGGGGTGGCGGACGGTGTGCTGGTTGTTGATGAGAAGCGGTGCGGCGAGGAAGAAGTGAAAGTGGTTGTCGGTGACGGAGGGCGTGTCTTGCAGATTGGGAAGGCGCTTGATCCGGCGGATTGTGCGGGGGAGTTTGTTGGGATTGCTCGTTTCAACCGGTCGATGTGCTCGGCGCTTGTTGATTCGCTTGGACGATATTGCGTTGATCGAGATTCGCATGGCGGCGTTTCGCTTGGTCATGGCACCCGGGGGCTGGGTCGTGACGCAGGGGGAGCTGGTCGCGGCGCGAGGGTGCCTGGTCCTAGCACTCGTCATGATGATTGTCGCGAGGATGGGGTTGATCGAAATCTTTTCTTCGAGGCGGCGGTGGACGATCTGCTTGGCGAGTTTCGCATAGTGACCGCGGGGCTTGGGGAACTTCGTGCGATTGAAATTGATACGCCGGAGGATTACTCTCGGGCGAAAAGACTCTCGGGTTGTTGACTGCTTCGTGATCAAAAAAACGCGACCAACAGGCCCTTTTTCAGGACGTGCTGGCCGCGGTTATGTTGGCAACACCCCCGCCAGGGCTGCCAATCATCGTTTCTCCCCATTGACCGCAACCCCGACCGACCCCCCGACCGGTTTCGACCCCGACAACCACCGACCAACCCCGCCGCCCTCATCTACTCCCCCCAAGCGCGTCGCCTTTTCGCGGGACGGTTGCTCAGGGCTCCAGGTCCACCCGATGGAGGCGTATTGCACCGGGTGTGCCACGGTTTTCTGATATTGGGAGTGTGGCTGACGGTTGTCTTAGGGCGGGTTGAAAATTCGCTGCGCGTGTCTTGGGGGGCTGCGTCGTTGGGGCTGTGGGGAATAGTGCCCGCGTTGCGCAGCCGGGTTGGGGAGTGACATAAAGCAGATCGCGGACACGGGTCGCTTGTGTTCGGCGTTTCGGGAAAATTTCTACCACAGAGACTCAGAGGCACAGAGAGCTTTTATGGGGGTGGCGTCACGAGTTTCGCTCTTCTCTGTGCCTCTGAGCCTCTGTGGTTTTAATCTCGACGTCAGGAGCATTGGGTTGGGGATGATTCGTCGAATTGTGTCGTGAGTTCGGCGCGGGCGTTGTGGGGGCGTGCGAGGATGGGTAGTCTTGCGGGTGTTCGATCTTCGGGGTGTCGTGCGGGATTGAAGATGGTGCATCAAGATGCACCCTACCGGTGTATTGATGGTATTGCGGTGCGGTTTGCTGAATTGGAGGTTTCGAGATGAACGGTTTTTCGTTGCGGGTTGGTGTGTTGCTGGTGGTTGCGTTTGGTGCGACGGCGTCGGCGCAGGATGTTCAATATGATAAGTACAAACTCGACAACGGGATGACCGTGATCCTTCACGAAGACCATTCGCTGCCGGTGGGTGCGATCAACTTGTGGTATCGAGTGGGTGCAAAGGATGAGCCGGTAGGTCGAAGCGGGTTTGCGCATCTTTTTGAGCATCTGATGTTCATGGGGACCAAGCGCGTTCCGGGTAGTAGCTTTGATACGATCATGGAAGCGGGCGGCGGGGCGAACAACGCTTCGACGAGTTCTGATCGGACGAACTATTATTCCACCGGACCGAAGGAGCTTCTTCCGACGTTGCTGTGGTTGGATGCGGATCGGTTGGAAGACCTTGCGCGAATGATGGATCAGGAAAAACTCGACAAGCAGCGGGCGGTCGTAAAGAACGAGCGGCGCCAGAGTTACGAAAACCGTCCGTACGGTACGTCGGAACTGAAGATTCAGGATCTGATGTATCGGGAGGGGCATCCGTATCATATTCCGGTGATCGGTACACATGCGGACCTTGAGGCTGCGACGGTTGGTGATG
>JAJRUK010000004.1 GCA_024277835.1 Planctomycetota bacterium
CGTGATGGCTGCGATCAAGCGTCTTGTCAGGAGATATTGAGTCATGGCCACGCTACCGGGCAGAGGCAAGGTCTACTCTGGTGTGGCACCGGTTTATAACCGGTGCTGCTTCACAGGTTACAAACCTATGCCACACAAGAAACGGCGTTTTCTTTTCAACCGGACATTGTCTCCGCCTCGCGATCGTCGTCCACTTTCTTCGGCTCGCTTGCTTCGTCGCCTTCGGGGCCGTGACTCAGCAGCGCACTGTCAAACGAAGCGCCGCACTCCGGGCAGCGCGGCTCGGTCTGCCCGCGAAGGTCGTAGCCGCAGGGGATGCAGATTCCGACGCCGCGTTCCACGAGCGCTTGGCGTAACTTGAGATGAGTTCTGCGACTGAGAGCTCTTACGCAGATTAGAAAAACGCCAACATACACCAAGATGCTGACCAGCGCTCCGCCCAAGGGACCAACGATCGGTGAAGCCAAGCTGCCGAAAACGCGCCCGATGACCAAGCTTGGTAGTGCGACTATGAGGCTATGGTGCCCCCGCAAACCCACCTTTCGATACACCTCTCCGGCGATCTTCGGAGAAGGGAACAGGGCCAACTCAGGATACCACGAGGCGTGAAGACGTCGCCTCCATTCCCACGAGTTGAATCGCTTCAAGAAACTCAAGATTCGTCGCTCCCGTTCGTCGAGTTTTTCTCGGTCTCATCCAAGAGGGCAGGGTCAAACGATGTGCCACACTCCGGGCAGCGCGGCTCGGTCTGCCCGCGAAGGTCGTAGCCGCAGGGGATGCAGATGGGGACTCCGTGAGAGAGAAGCGAGTTGCGTAAGTGGCGTTGAATTCTTTTTCGAAGTAGGAATACCATCAGCTCTGCCCACACCAGTGTTGTCATAAAAAATGCGAGGATCCCAGCCCACTTCCCTGCATGTCGTTCTGCGTAATCGTCGATAACCCGCGCGAACATTATTCCAGCGAACAAGAGACCGAAGAACGGCCATTTGGGTGTGGCACCTTGAAACGCTTTCTTCGCATCTTCGTCTGACGGAAAACGCGAGAGCTCCGGATGACGATGCCAACCACCCAGCCACTTCATGAATCTTTGTCTGCGGTTTCGCATTAGTTGTTCGCGCTCGTTCCTATTTCGCGATCCCCGCCCCTTCAATCGTGTCATGCGTTGTCACTATTGCTTTTCCGCCGAAGATACCCGGGTCGCGCTTTTGTTTGTGGGCCTGGCGGAAGGCGTCGGAGCGGACCCAGCTCATGAAGGCGTCTTGCGATTCCCACCGGGTGAGGACGTGGTAGGTGTTGTCCTGCTTGGTGGGCGGACCTTGGCCCATCGACAGGACCATGCCCGGTTTGAGAATGTCGAGGCTGACAAAGCCGGGTTGATCTTCAACGCTGCGATCACGTGATCGAAAAAGCGTCTCGAAATCTTCCTCGCGACCGTCCGCGACGGGGATGTGGTTGATGCTTACGAACATGGCCTAACCTCCTTGCGTTTGAGTGTTGTCGATGGCACGATCGTAACGCAGACCGATGAATTCGCTAGAGCGTTTAGCACCCACGTGTTGCGGGCAACCCCCCACGATCCCCCGTTAGTAAATGGGGGACGGAAGAGCAAGCCCGCTAAAGCTGAGTCTTACTTGCTCCAGCGGTGTGGACACGGGTCGCTATCTCCCACCACACTGGCGGGCAAGCCGCCAGTGGCACCTGGCGATCGTCCCGTCGAGACCGCACTTGACCTGTCGAGATCACCGGCTGGAAGCCGGTGCCACACTCTCTCTATGGGCCTCTATCGATGCTTCGTCGCGCGGTCCATCTCGCGTTTGTGGTCGCGTTCTTTGAGGGTTTGGCGTTTGTCGCCGAGCGTCTTTCCGCGACCGAGGCCAATCGTAATCTTGGCGATGCCCCGGTCGTTGAAATAGAGTCTCAGTGCGACGAGCGTTAGTCCCTTCTGCTCGACCTTCGGAAGCAATCTGCGAAGCTCAGATTTGTGGACGAGCAGTTTTCGCTTCTGCGTCGGCTCGTGGGTTTGCGTTCTCGCGTGGGAGTAGGGGCCGATGTGTGCTCCGATAAGCCAAAGCTCCCCCCGCTCAATTCGACAAAACGCCTCCTCAATCGAGGCATGCCCCTCGCGGAGGCTTTTCACCTCAGAACCCTGCAAAACGACCCCGCACTCGAGTTTTTCGAGAATTTCGTAACGAAAGCGCGCCTTGCGATTCGTGCTAATGGCGGGATCTGAATGGGTTTTCTTTGCCATAAGTGCTTGCAGGTAAAGGGATTACATTTCTATCGCGGTTCTGCTCCAGCCGCCCTATAATTCAGTCCGATTCTAGGGTAGCTTCGCCCGACCGCAACGCGGCGGGTTGTATTGGTTATAATAAAGGTAGGAAACAACAGGGGGAGTTTGTGGCGACGAATGCGAACACGATAACGCGTGAGCAGGAGCGTGAGGTCATCGCTCGAGCGAAACAGGGCGACAGGGCTGCGCTGCGCGAACTCGTCGATGGTCACAAAGACCGACTGTATGGTTTCATCTTCCGCATGGTGCGAAATCAGCACGACGCGGAGGACATTTGCCAGGACGCTTTCCTCAAAGCGTTCGCCTCGCTCGAAAGTTTCTCTACCGAGTATCGATTCAGCACGTGGCTATTTACGATCGGTTATCGGGTTTGCCTGAACAATCTTCGGCGCAAAAAGCCCGTATCGAGCGAGTTTGATTTTACAACGGTTCCCGGCGGCGATAACGGCGAATGCAACGACGTTCTCGAATCCGAGGACGCCGCCAAGGCCCGGTCGATGGTCTGGTCTGCCGTTGATCGACTGAGTCCGCCGCAGCGAGCGACGGTACTGCTCTTTTATAAGCAAGAACTGGGTTGTCACGAGATCGCGCGGATTCTGCAAATGCCACCGGCGACGGTGAAGAGTCATTTGCATCGTGCCCGTGCGCGACTGCGTGAGCTGATTGAGCCAATGACCGAACATGCCTGGGAACATTTCCGCAACTTCGCGGACCGGGCCGGGTAAAAGGAGACGAGGACAGACGATCGGCGCGTGCCAGTCGTATTTCCCCCGTTATAGGTCGAGTCTTCTTCGATGGATTGCAAGCAAGCAGAACAACTCTTTGACGCTTACCTCGACGGCGAGCTTTCCGGCACGCTATCAACCGAGCTTGGTGCGCATCGTCTTCAGTGTGCGAATTGTCGCCGTGCGCTCGCTCTTCTTGAAGTAACCGGTCACATTGTTTCTGCTGATCGTGAACCCGAATCGCTCTCGCCAGACTTTACAGAGCGGTTGCTGGCGTGTGTTGATGAACAAGAAAACAGCGTGTGGGTGCGGTGGCAGCATCGGTTTTACGTCGGCGCACCGCTGGCGGCAGCCGCGGTGATTGTTCTTGCGTTTGCGGGAGTTTTTGACGGAACGCGCGAGGGGAAAGTTGCGGGTAAGAAAGAGATCAACTCCGCGCTTCGTTCAGATGCGCCAGTTCCTGTTGTCGAGGATGATGAAGCCGTCGAACCTGCTGATGAGGCTGCTCTTTCCGATTGGTTTCGTCGCACTGAAGAGAACGTCAAATCAAAAAAACAGAGCGGCGAGTCTCTGCAGCGTGCGTTGGATTCGACGCTGGAGCAGGTGCTCGACGTGCTTGAGAACGAGGCGGGAAGTACGCCCGCTGATATCGATGCCGACGCAGGAAACACGCCCGATTCACCTCCTCCCGGCGATGACGCGTCCGACGACGACGGTCGCTAGTACCGTGTTTCATAAATAGTACGACTATGTTGGCAATTTGAGGAAGTTGTGCCGATGAAGAGCAGATGGAATTGGAATGAGAACATGGAGGTTCTGTCATGCCCTTTGCCCCTGCGCCCCGGTTGC
>JAJRUK010000076.1 GCA_024277835.1 Planctomycetota bacterium
TGGTGATGAGCCGAAGCGTTTGGTTTTCCGACATGTCTCCCCATTTGATCGACTGCGCTGCCTCCTGCGCGAGGTAGCGAATCAGGTTGGGCGAGTCCGAGTTGATCGAACAGTTCACGCCTTTGGCAGTCATGAGTGCCGCGTTGAAGGGGATGGCTCCGTAGGCTTCGACTTTGTACGCCCACATGCTGGCGAACGTGGATGCGCCCGCGCCGTGACGGGCGATTTCCGGGGCGATGCGGTATCCTTCCAGAACGTGTTGGAGCGTTTGTATTCTGAATCCGTAGTCTTCGGCGACCTGAAGGAGTCGAAGGATTTCGTCGCTGCGGTAGCAGTGCGAATGCACGGTGAGGTCGCCGGTTAGAATTTTGGCGAGCGCTTCCAGGCGGAGGTCGCGGCGCGGCGGGACGTCGTCTTGCCCGGCAGCCTTGTCTCGGTCGTAGGCGTCCCACTTGGCGCGGTACTTGGTCGCGGCATCGAAGCCAGTGCGGATAACTGCTTCAACGCCCATGCGCGATATGGGGAAGCGTTCGCGAACGCGGGAAGACCTGTTCGCATGCGTGACGTTTTCGCCCAGTGCGAACTTGATCGTGTTCGAAGCACCAGGAATGAGTATCTCTGACATCGGGTGATCGTATTTGAGTTTCCAAGTGACGTTTTGTCCGCCGATGGGGTTGGATGATCCGTGCATCGCGTGGTGAGTTGTCACGCCGCCTGCGAGAGCGCGGAAGATGCCAGCGCTCGTTGTGTTGATGACATCCATGATTCGAACTTCCGCGCTGATGGCGAGAGGCCACTCGTTTCCGGCATCGATTCCGAGGTGTGAGTGGGCATCCACGATACCGGGCATGATGAAGAGTCCGGTCCCATCGATGCGATGAACGTCGTCGGGGGCGGGGATACTGCCCGCGATTTTGACGATCTTCCCATTGAGAATCAGGATAGAAGCGTTCTTGAGCGTGGATGAGGTGACGGGGATGATCGTCGCATGTTCGATGAGTACGTTACCGCGGGTTTTTGTTTTCGGGAAGCGATCAGCCTTGATTTCGGAGGCGAAGGTTGGTCCTTTGTCTTCGGTTGGCTCGTCGGGGCTAGCCTCATCGGAGGCAACGGTTTTGGGTTCATCGACGGAGACGTCTACTTCCGCGTCGGGTTGGTCGCTCGCGGGTTCGTCGTTATCTTCACCCTTGCCACTCTTCGATGTTGCGCCTTTCTTGTCGTCCTTACGGACAAATTTCTTACCTTCGACGAACGTCATCTTGACTTTCGATTTTTTTTCGGTGAAGGGTTTGTCCGTCAGCGTAATGTTTGCGAGCGACCCTGTCTCAAGTGAGCCGACATCGCTGCTGATTCCCAAAAGGGCAGCCGGGCTGGTCGTGAGCGCAGCAAGTGCGGCGGACTCGGGCAAGCCTCGTTCGATCAGCGTGCGAAGGACTTTGGTTAGCTCTGCCGGGTTCTTTAGATCGCTCGTTCGCAGCGAAAACGGGATGCCCGCTTCATGCAGGCGAATTGCGTTGGCAACCTGTTCTTCCCAAAGGCGTCGTCGTTCTTTGCGAACCTTAAGCGGTTCGTAGATCGTTTTTTCATCCTTCTTCTTGTCAGCTTCTTTGTCTTTCGCGTCGTCGGATTCCGGCTTGGACTTATCGGGTTTTTTGCCGCCCTTTTTTTTCTTTCCGTATTCCGGTTCATCATCGAACTTGAGACTTACGACGAGGGGGACATTCTTGTCTTTAAGTAGGTCGGAGATTTTCCATGCTTCGCGCGCTCCGGTGATGACAATGTCAAAGCCAAATTCATCAGCCAGCCCCATCGCGCGGCGGATTTCTCGCTCTGAGTTCGCTTCAAAAAACATGGGCTGGTTTCGAGTTAGCAATGGTTGCAACGCATCGAGGACAACATCGGTCGGGACGCGATCTTCGACTTTCTTGCTCTTCGCCGCGTGTGCTTTCAACAGAGTGTGTCGCTTTGCGTCGAGCATGACCTGTCGGAAGTGAGCGAAGATTCCCAACAGCGATCGAGGATAGAGTCCATCGTCCCCCCGAGTGAACGAAGCGTGCATCGCGACGCTGGTCGCAAGCGCCGCGCGGCGGATGGGAGCGTCGGACAAGAGGAAAACTTCGCTGGTTCCGCTGATGATCCGATTGTGCGGGACGACGAGCGCCGACGCAAAACCGGCGGCGCGATGGGCAGCGATTTTTTCAACGGTTGGCGTATACTCATCCATCGCGCGCCAGTTGGCCATGATTCCGACGCGGTTCGCGTCGCGCGTCATTGCGAAAGGCCCTTGCTTGGGGTCGAGTTTTTCATCTTCGAGTCGCACGCGCTGAGCTTCGGTCCGCTTGTCGCTTTTCTCATCGGGCAGACCGAGATACGACGACGCATCGATGAATCCGGGGTAAGCAAAGAAACCTTCTCCGTCGATCGTCTCAGCCTCAGCAGGGAGCGTGATGGTTAGACCGGCAGCAATGATTCTTCCGTGGTCGAACAAGATCGTTGCGTTTTCTACCTTACTGCCATCGGACGCGACGAGCGTTACGTTGGTGATAGCTGTCGGGGTCTGGAAGTCGGCGAGTACGGTTTCCCCGGCGAGGATCGTGGGGATGAAGAGACCAGCGATGAGCAGGCAGTTACGGCGGGACCGTGATCGATTCATTGTTTTCCTCTCAAATTGCAGATAATCGGCGGCAGCTTGCATCATTGGCAAGCATGCGGTTCGACCAAGCCCGAAAGACCGGAAGTCTAGAATCGTTCCCGGATTCTGTCGAGGCGGGAGCATTGAGGAACTACTCGGATGCGGCGGAACGTGGTACAAAGTTGTAAGGCGGCGACCTTGTAGAAGTTGATGACTTGATGGCAGACCAACCAGATAAGATCGCGCAGGGAAGAACGAGCGGTGCGAATGCTCATGCGCTTGCGGATTCTAAATGGCGCGAAATGAGCGCGCAATCTGCCAGCGTTCTCATTTTCGCCGTCGCGCTTGTCGTGCGGCTGATGTATATGCTGGCGATTCGTGGGATTCCTTTTTTCGATCATCCAAGCGTGGACGCGCGCGTGTTTGACGAGTGGGGGCAGCGAATCGCGGGCGGCGACTGGTGGGGTTCGTCGAGTTTTTTTCTTGCACCGGCCTACCCTTACCTGCTGGGCGTGGTCTATAC
The DNA here is from genome assembly GCA_024277835.1 of Planctomycetota bacterium. Lineage (GTDB taxonomy): Bacteria > Planctomycetota > Phycisphaerae > UBA1845 > UBA1845 > JAJRUK01. The sequence continues at coordinate 3,156 of JAJRUK010000076.1, forward strand.
GATCTTTGGCCACAGCTTGCTGGCGGTGCATCTTGTGCAAGTCGCGATCGGGGCGGGGTCGTGCGTGTTGCTATATCGAGCCGGGCGGGGGTTCTTTGATTCGCGCATTGGGATGGTCGCGGGGTTGATGCTTGCGTTTTATCCGCCTGCCATTTTCTTCGACGGGATCATCCACAAGGCGTGCTTGGCGCTCTTTCTAACAAGCGGTTTACTCGCATGTTTGGCCGTCCGGAGCGGCGAGCATCGCAAACGGCGTGCCCTGCTGACGGGTGTTGTCGTCGGGCTTCTTGCGCTCACCCGGGAAAACATGTTATTCCTCATCGTGCTTGTGCCGGTGTTTTTGCTGTTATGTGACGGGGCGATAGCGCGGAAGCGGCGCTGGACGCAGGTCGGCACGTTTGGGTTAGGGATTGCGCTGATCTTGGGGCCGGTGGTCGCGCGGAACTATTCTTTCGGCGGGTCGTTGGTGCTCGCGACGACGAACATGGGATCTAACTTTTACATCGGCAATAACCCGGATGCGGACGGGTTGTACCAATCGGCGGACATTGCTCGGCAGGACCCTGTCTACGAACAGGCGGATGCGGTCCGTCGCGCGGAGCAAGCGGTAGGGAAAAAGCTGACCGCGGGTGAAGCGTCCAACTATTGGTTAAAGCGCGGGTTGTCGTGGATCGTAGCGAACCCGACGGCGTGGGCGAAGCTCACGGCGTGGAAAGTGCTACTTTGCTGGCACCGATTTGAGATCCCCGATACGGAAGATATCTATGCGTACGGTGAGTGGTGTCGTCCGCTTGGATGGGCCTTTCGAGTTTGGCACTTCGGCCTGCTCGCCCCGCTGGCGATCATAGGGATCGTACTTAACAGGCACCGCTGGCGGGAGCTTTGGGTTCTGATTGTAATCGCCGGAATGATAACGGCGAGCATCACTTTGTTCTTCGTTTTCGCAAGGTTTCGGTTTCCGCTGGTTCCGGTACTGATATTGTTTTCGGCTTCTGCCGTTGTTGAGGTCGTTCGCCGCGTTCGCGCGGGGAGTATTATAGGGTTGGCCGGACCGGTTTCGATTGGTGCGGTGGTCGCCATCGTTTGCAACGTTCCCGTACTTGACGAAGGTGCGTATCGAAGCAACGCATTCGTGAATCTTGGGGACATTAGTCGGCGGGCGGGTGCGACTGAAGATTCGCAGCGATACCTGCGGCGTGCCCTCTCTCTTTATGAGCGGAATCCGTTTGCGCATTATCAGTTAGGTCAGGTGTACGCGGAAACCGGTCGCACCGACGAAGCCATCGAGCACTTGCGGCGAGCGATCACGATTGACGACTCCGCCAGTGTTTTTCACGTCTTCCTGGCAAGTGTTCTTGCGCAGACGGGACGCGGACGCGAGGCGGTCGCACACTATGATCGAGCATTGCGTCTAAATCCTCAGGACGCTGAGACGCGCAGAGCCTATCGCGATCTTCTCAACTCGCTTGGTGATATCAAGGCCGCAGACGGGCAGGCGAAGCTACTTAATCGTGCGGAGCGAGGAATGGATCAAGGCGAAAGCGAAGAAGGGCGAGGCATGACACTTGCGCAGCGAGTTGACGCGGCGCGGGCGGCGCTTGATCTTGGCGAGTTTGGAA
>JAJRUK010000077.1 GCA_024277835.1 Planctomycetota bacterium
TGCGCACATCTTCTCCGTACTGGTCATAGTAATCTCCCCAAGAAACAAGTAGACATGAAACCAAGTCCGAGATTGCTTCGGACAGACGCGTTCACTTTCAGCGCCTCCCTTTCTTAAGGTAAACGCCACGTGCAAATTCGCCCGCCGCCCCGCAAAGAGGTTCGACGGGATTCCGCCGCATGAGTCGAAACAATCGTCCGACTCAACCTCTCCAATCTCCGACTGTCAGTGTCGTCAATCGTACACCAAACGCGTGTCCGAACGCAATGGGCGCGATCCTTATACTTAGGCTCAATCGCGAGTGCGGAATCGTTATCTCACGGATGAGAATGCTCAATGAGAGCTTACGGCGCGTACTCCCAACAACCTGACTCCAACCGAGTACAGCCATGCTGGATGAACGACACGCGATGGCTTCGATTGGGGTTGCGTATGTGGTTTGCGTCGATAACGCCCGCCTCCCGGAACGAACGCTGGACGGCCCGCATTCTGTCCTTATTCTATTTCGCACGGGCCGAATGTTCCTCCGGAGAAAGGTTAGAAACGCCATGCACAAGGCTATCCGCTTAACGAGCGCCATCTTACTGGTCTTATCGCCAGCTCTCATCGCCGACGACGCGGTTAAGAAGTCCGCCGTTGCGTCGGTCGAAACACAGCGAAGCGATCTCATTAAACTCAGCGATCAGATATGGCATTTCGCGGAAACAGCCCTGCGTGAAACGAAATCGGCCGCGGTGCTTGCTGAGTACGCCGAGCGGATGGGGTTTTCCGTCGAACGAGGTGTCGCGGGCATGCCCACTGCCTTTGTCGCGAGCTATGGCTCAGGCCGTCCCATCATCGGAATCCTCGGCGAATTCGACGCCCTCCCCGGGCTCTCGCAAAAAGCGCAATCAAGCAAAGAGACGCTCGTCGCCGGCGCTCCGGGTCATGGTTGCGGACACAACATGTTCGGGGCAGCAAGCCTCGGCGCAGCCACCGCCATCAAACAGCAGATCGAAGCGGGAAACCTCAAAGGCACAATCCGTTTTTATGCGACGCCCGCAGAAGAATCCGTCGGCGGTAAGATTTACATGGCTCGCGAGGGCTTGTTCAGCGACCTCGACGTGTGTCTCGCGTGGCATCCGGGCGATGAGACCATGGCAGATACGACAAGTTCTCAGGCGCTCATCGACTTCATTGTCGAGTTTCACGGCAAGTCCGCGCACGCAGCAGCCGACCCTTGGAACGGGCGAAGCGCCGTCGATGGTCTCGAATTGTTTACGCATGGTATCAACATGCTTCGGGAGCACGTCAAACCGACCGTCCGAATTCACTACACGATCGTCAATGGCGGGCAAGTCCCCAATGTTATCCCCGAGTATGCGAAAGTATGGTGCTGGGCACGCGACATGACCCGTGACGGCGTTGAAGAGGTCTTCGCTCGAATCAAAGATGTCGCGAAAGGCGCGGCAACAATGGCGGGCGTCAAGTCAGAGCTGACCGTCATCAGCGGTGATTACGAAATACTTCCGAACATGGCAGGGTCGAGATTACTCAATGATAATCTCCATTGGCTCGGCCCGATCGAGTTTACAAAGAGTGAGCACGAATTCGCGCGCGCGATCCAAAAAGCAACGGGCAAGCCCGAAACAGGTCTATCCACGATGATCCATCCGCTTGAAGCTCAAGAGCAGACCGGTGGATCGTCGGACGTCGGCGACGTAAGCTGGATCGCCCCCGTTATCCATCTTAGCGTAACGACCGCCCCTGAGGACACACCTTGGCACTCATGGCCCGTCGTTGCCTGCGGCGGAATGTCCATCGGACACACCGGCATGACATACGCCGCCAAAGCCCTCGCCGCAACGGCAGTCGATCTCTTCGAAAACGCCGACCTCGTCACCGAAATTCGCACGGAGTTCAAGAAACGGGTCAACGGCCACGTCCACAAACCGTACATCCCAAACGGTCCCCCGCCGATCCCCAAAGACTAAACGCGCATTGGGAAAGTGTGGAATCGGCTTCCAATCAGTGCTTTCGCCGGCTGGAAGCCGGTGCAACACGCGCCGTTGCCTATCTGCCGGTGATGTGAGAATCTCGAATTCTAATCAACACGATTCCGACGCACCAACCGCACACAAACGACGCAAAGCCCCGCCATTCCGATGTTTGGACTTTTGGACGTTTTCTCCGTCCGCTATTCACCATTCGCCCGTCCGTCGTTACAATCCCCGCCAATGAGCAAACGCAACGGAAAACCGAAAGCAGCTCCCCCCCTGACCTACAAACAGGCGGGCGTGGACGTCGGGGCCAATACCCGCTGGGTCGGCGCGATCGAGCACGCGATGCGCAGCACCTATGGCCCCCGCGTATTTGGCGACAAGCACGGCGGTTTTTCGGGCCTTTTTCGCCTCGACTACGACGAACAACTCTTCCGCCGAAACTACAAGCGACCGGTCCTCGTTGGCTGCACGGATGGCGTGGGAACGAAAGTCTTACTGGCTCTCGAAATGGGCGACCTGTCTACGATCGGTATTGATCTGGTCGCGATGAACGTCAACGACATGATCACCAGCGGCGCGGAACCGCTTTTTTTCCTTGACTACCTCGCCGTTGACAAACTCGACCCCGCACGACTTCTCGAAGTCGTCGAGGGCGTCGCCGCCGGGTGTCGCGAGGCGGGCTGTGCACTGCTTGGTGGCGAGACGGCGGAGATGCCCGACCTCTACAAGAAGGGCGACTTTGATCTCGCGGGGTTTGCGGTTGGCGTGGTTGAGTACAAACGAGCGATTGACGCGACGCGCGTAGCCCCCGGCGACATTGTGATCGGATTGCCATCAAGCGGGGTTCACTCGAACGGCTACTCGCTTGTTCGCAAGCTGATCGCTCGCGGCAAGTGCAAGCTCGACAAACACGAAAAAAAGCTTGGCGAAACACTCGGCGAAGCCCTCCTTCGCCCAACGCGAATCTACGTCAACTCGGTCCTCGCGATCCAAAAGCGGTACAAGGTCAAGAAGATCGTCACGGCGATGGCACACATCACCGGTGGCGGGTTGATCGAAAATCTTGAGCGGGCACTCCCGGCGGATTGCGATGCCACGCTCAACAAGAAGTCCTGGACGCCGCCGCCGATCTTCGACTTCCTGAAAAAGCTCGGCACAACGCGCGGCGAGATGTTCAAGGTCTTTAACATGGGCGTCGGTTTCGTCCTGATTGTCCGCCCCCATTTCGCCACGAGTGTGCTGAAAATACTCCGCAAAGAAGGCGAAAAACCCTTCCGCCTCGGCCGCATCAAACGCGGCAGCGGCAAGGTGACTCTCAAGTAGTCCGGCGAGCACATCAACGCACCCAATCGCCAATAAAGATGGGAGTGGCATGGTCCACGCTCGCGTGGCCATGCGTTTGGAGAAACGGATACCCCTCGCGTTCCGGCACCATGCCCACGCAAGCGTGGGCATGCCACACCAGCATCGGAAAACCCCCGTCCCACGGCGAAAAAACGTCGTTTCTTGACCCGCGCCGGACCGATCAGTATAATATATTTGTACGCTTTCTTAGCGAGCGGCAAACTCATCTCCCCGAGAGGTTGCCATGAAAATGACTTCATTCAAAACAGCTTACGACTACAAAGCTCGATGCGCGACTTGGGCGATCTTGGCTCTTGCAGTGTCAGCGTCGGTCGCAACCGCACAAGACGCGCCTGCGAAAGCAAACGATACGCAAGCCCAACCAACCGAATCAGAACCGACGCCTGTCGATGCCTCCAAGAAATCGCAGGACAACCCCGACGCCCCCGACTACCCCGACTCACCGACCGTCCCATCAGCGATCGTGATCGAAGTCGCCGGCTCGGCTCATTGGGCCATCCCCGGCACATCGCCAATAATCGCCGAGGGGTGGACGCCGATCGCTGCGAATGACAACCTGAAACCCGGTACGCTCATCCGCACCGGCTTGCGAAGTCACGTCAACCTTCAATTTGGCGAGACGACGACGGTCAGCATAAGAAGCGCGTCTTATGCAAGCATCGACCAGTTCTTCCGCAGCGCGACTACAGAGACGGTCCGTGTGGGATTGGGTTATGGAACTGTTCGTGGCGGATCGAGCGAGGGCGAAATCCGGGCTGACGTGGAAGTCACTGCTCCGGTCGCAACGCTCGCCAAACGCGGCACCGAGGGCTGGGAAATCGACGTCGAGCGAGGCACGGGACGCTTCCGAATCTCCCTTGCAGAGCACGGACTCGTCCAGGCGATCAAGTCCGCATCAGGAAAACGCCGCGTCTCCCGCCAAGTCAAGCCCGGCCAATACGCGACGAACCGCAACATCGCCAACATGTGGATCAACCAGAACATCTTCGATCGCAACGTCTCCTTCTACGACGCCGGTTTCATCACCGACGCAGATGCCGCGTTCCTCACAACCAACACGGGCAACTTCGCAACGATCGCTCCGGGCGGCGGCTCTGCACTTGCCGACGTCTCCGGACGCTCGAACCGCGGCTTCGTTCTGGGGATTCAGCAGGGCGGGCGCTTTCGATCGCAGCTACCGCTGCTCCCGATCGGCGTTTCCGGTCCCATATCTCGCCCCGAGGGCAATTTCGGAACCGGCGGAATATTCAAGCGCCGATAGAAATATTTCGCGCGGTCGGTCGAATCCACCTACGAGCGGTCCGGGAGTTGCCGCCGACGAAAACGAGGACGTCGCTATGATCCACTTTTGTATGTTCAGCGGGCACGAGGGAGTCCTCCGCTCCGAACGAAAAACCTACATCACGATCTTCGCTGGCTGTGAGCTGGTCCGCCCGACGATTGCCAAACGTTTTATCGCTACGAAGCAACGCGGCGAGGAGGAAGTAGCCCCCCCGCCGGTCTTTTTTCTGAGTCTTTTTGCCGGCACAGAGATTAAGACGCCGACGCTTGCCGAAGAATTCCTCGACTTGCGTCAAGCCCTCGACTCCCGCGCGTTCACGCTTGAAGAATGGGACCGAGCCATGGCGGAGCTGCCGCAAATCGATATCTCCATCTCATCGCTCACCCTCTTCGCCGGTTTCAGCGAGTGTGAACTACCTACAGAGACCGAGGAAATCGACGCCCTCGCGCTACAACGACACCTTGGCAACATCACAGACAGCGCCGGGCAAATTCTGCAATACGCCATAGGGCAAAGGCAAGCGGAACGCACCGCCACCATCCGACGAGCAGCCGTCGCGTAGCCCCTTCCTGCGCGGCACCGGTTTGTCACTCTTGTGTGGTACCGGTTTGTAACCGGTACATCGCTCCGGACGCATACTCCCTCACTGGAAAGCGCCCGCCAGGAACCACCCGCTTCCCCCACGCCTCACACTTACTACCATGCATCTCATGGCCATCGCTGAAACAACACAACTCCCCCATCATCACCACGGCTGCCAGTCGCTGGCGCACGCGATTCGATTGGTTGCGAAAAACCGCGGCGCGAATCTAGGTGCCGATGCACTGGTCGCTGCGATGGGTTGGCCTTGGTTAGTTTGTGCTGCGCCTAGCGACGACAACTTGGCGAATTGGCCTCTTTACGCCCGCGATGCTTTTTTGATCGAAGCGTGCAAACTGCTAGGTCTAACCATCCGGCCCGTCCACCCGCCGCAAGCCGCGCGCGGACTCTGGCAAGTCGCCGAGTTTCGCCAGCACTTTGACCTGAGCTATCGCCCCATCATCGAGCACGCCCTTGAAAACGATCAGAGTGTCCTCGCATGGCGGGGCTGGTCAGGTGAAACCGCCCCGACATGGGGCATTATTAACGGAACCTGCGAGACTGGCGTGCGATTGCAGGGAACCCCTTGTTTGTCTGACGCGACCGATGCAGACACGACGCCAACCCCGCTCGATCAACCGCCGGTGCAAGTGTACATCGTCGAATCCGTAGAAAACAAAACGCCCTCGCCAACCGCCCTCGCCGCGCATCTCGAACAAACGGCGCGTCGTGCGATTAGCGGCGAATTGGACGAGGCCTTCGCCGTCATCACAGGCCCGGCTGCGATCGACCTCTGGATCGAAGCCCTCGCCGCCAATCGCATCGACACCGACGCTTGCGCAGGAATGCTCCATTCATTCCTGCGAAGTCAACAGTCACTCGCCCGCATCCTCGGTGGCGATGTTTCGTCGAATTTATTACAGCGAAATGCGGATGCAATCGCCACTATGCTTGACGAGTACAGTGAAACCAACCCTCTTCCAACCCTGCGAGAAATCCGAAACCTTCTCGTCGAGTTGTACGACGCCCTAACCGAGCCGCAACCGTAATCGGTCGCCTGCAATAGTCAATCGTTCGCTCCTCACGGTCGCGGCTCTGTTCCAGCGGAACGATTATTGCGTATCGCCTTACCGCCCGACACGCTCACGGAACTGCTCTTCGTCCATCGTCTCAACGCCAAGTTCCTTCGCCTTCTGTAGCTTCGACCCCGCCGCCTCACCGAAAACGACAAGGCTCGTCTTCTTGCTAACACTCCCGGCGACCTTCCCGCCGAGCGACTTAACCAGCGTTTGCGCGTCCTTGCGCGACATGCTCTCCAGTGTCCCGGTGACAACAACTGTCATCCCATCGAAGACGCCGCCTTCGGCTTGATTGCGTTTTGGCTGGGCCATGTTGACGCCCGCGTTCGCTAACCCCGATACAGCACGGTCGCCTTCTTTACTCTTGAAGAATTGGACGATGCTCGCCGCCAGCTCAGGCCCCACGCCGTCAACCTCGACGAGTTTCTCTTCATCCGCTTCACGAACCGCGTCCATCGTGCCAAAATGATCCGCCAATAGCTCCGCCGTGGAAGCCCCGACGTGTCGAATGTTCAGCGCGGACAGCACGCGCGAAAGCGGTTGCTGCTTGCTCGCTTCAATTCCCGCCAGCAACTTATCGACACTCGTCTCCCCCATCCCGTCTAGCTTTATCAACTCATCTCGCTGTTTACGCAAAGAATAGAAATCCGCGTACCCGGCAAGATAATCTTTCTCTACAAGCGTTTCGATCACCACCTGCCCCGCTCCTTCAATGTCCATCTGATCTCGCCCGGCGAAGTAAATCAATCGCTCTTTGAGTTGCGCAGGACACGACGGATTGATGCAACGAACATAAACTCCGCCCTCATCCTTTTCGACATCCCCCTCACAGACAGGACATTCCGCGGGCGGCAAAATCTTTTTCGCCCCTTTGGGACGCTTTTCAACAACAACCCGCACGACCTGCGGGATAATCTCGCCGGCCTTTTCAACAACGACCGTATCGCCAATGCGCACATCGAGTCGCGCGACCTGATCGAAATTGTGTAGCGGAGCATGCCGAACTGTCGTCCCCGAAAGCTGCATCGGGTCCATCACCGCCCGCGGTGTAATCGTCCCGAGCTTGCCCACCTGAAAATCAACGCTTCGCAGAACGCTCTCCGCCTGCTCGGCAGCAAATTTATAAGCGATACACCACCTGGGATAACGACTCGTCGCCCCGAGCGCGTCGCGTTGATCGAGATCGTCCACTTTGATGACCAACCCGTCCGTTTCATACGGCAACTCCCGCCGCCGCGCTTCCCAGTCGTCAAGTTGATCGATAATCTCGTCGATCGAAGCTGCGCTCTCACCGTACGGACTCGTCGGAATCCCCCATCCGCGAAACTGCTCAAACAACTCGCTCGCCGAGTGCGCCAATAGCGGATCAATCTGCCCGAACCCATGCGCCACAAACTGTAAACCCCGCCCAACAACATTCTTCGGATCAAGCTGCTTGAGTGTACCGGCTGCACCGTTTCGAGGATTCGCAAGCGTCTCCTTCCCCTCACCGGCGCGCTGCTGGTTAAACTTTGTAAACGCCTCGATGGGCCAAACGATCTCGCCGCGAACTTCGAGCTTTTTCGGAACATCCTCCCCCGTAAGCCGAAGCGGAACCGATGGGATCGTGCGAACGTTGTGCGAAATGTCGTCCCCGACCTTGCCATCCCCGCGCGTCACCGCTCGAAGAAAAACCCCCGATTCATAGTGAATCGCGACCGCTATCCCGTCCACCTTCGGATCAACAACGTACCGATACGTCTCACCACCAAGCCCCTTCGCCACGCGTTCGTCAAACTCGCGCAACTGCGCCGCGTCATACGTATTGTCCACCGAGAGCATCGGGATCGCGTGATCGACATGCTCAAAGCCAGAAATCGGCGCACCGCCCACCCGCTGCGTTGGCGAATCAGCGGTTACCAACTCAGGATGCTCAGCTTCTAACGCGGTCAGTTCAGAGAAGAGCTGATCGTACGCTCGATCCGAAACCGTCGGCGCACCAAGAACGTAATAGGCATGATCGTGCTCGCGGATTTGATCCCGAAGTCGCGCGACACGCTTTGCGACGGAGTCAGCCATCGCTCAAACATCCGTGCTCAAGAAAAATGGACAACACGCAGACGCAAATCCTACAACCCGACAATGTTATAGCCCGAGTCAACGAAGATATTCTCGCCCGTCACCCCGCTCGATAAATCGCTCGCGAGATAGACAGCCGTCTTGCCGACTTCACCGCCCTCGATATTGCGATGCAGTGGCGCTTTCTGCTCAACCCACTTAAAAATCTCGTCGATCCCGCCAACCGCCATCGATGAAAGCGTCTTAATAGGCCCCGCGCTGATCGTGTTCACACGAATCCCCTTTTCGCCAAGCTCCAACGCAAGGTATCGCGTACACGCTTCAAGCGCAGCCTTCGCGACCCCCATCACATTGTAACCGGGAACAGCTTTGTCACTGCCGTAATAGGTCATCCCCATAATCGACCCGCCACGCGGCATCATCTCTTTCGCACGACGGGCCATCGACACAAGCGAATAAGCGGAGATGTCCAGCGCTTGAGCAAAGACATCGCGAGGCGTATCCGCAAACACGCCCGGTTTGAGGTAGGTCCGATCTGCAAACGCGACCGAGTGAACAAGAAAATCGATCGAATCAAACTTCTCGCGAATTGCAACAAACGTCGCATCCAACTCGTCGTCGTTCGAAACATCGCACGGGATGAGAAACGGGTCCACAATCTCCGCTCCATCCAGCGCCTTTCGCACGCGCCGCTCGCTCTTTTCGCCCGGAAGATGCGGGAACGCACACGTCGCCCCCTCTTTCGCGAACGCATTGGCGATATGACACGCGATACTGCGATCGTTGGCGATTCCAAAAACGATGCCCCGTTGTCCTTCAAGCAATCCCATCTCGGTCCCTTTCGCATTTGCGAAGTCAATTTAGTCTGTCAGCAAGAACCCATTTTGCCGACCGATGCAAACCTGACAAGTCCCGCATATCTACGCGCCGCGCTGATCATCGCCGGCACCACGCGCAGCGAGGACTTCCCACTGCCCATTACGTCGCACGCTCTGGCGAAGGCGCTTCGACGTCACCATACCGCCGCTCGCGACTCGCAAAATCACGAATCGCTTCGTCAAGATTCTCCGCCGCAAAATCAGGCCAATACACGTTCGACACGTGTATTTCAGCGTAGCTTATCTGCCACAGAAGAAAGTTGCTCACCCGTCGCTCGTTCGCTGTACGAATCAAAAGGTCTGGGTCTGGCAGACCCGCCGTATAAAGCGACCCCGAAATCATGGCTTCGTCAATATCCTCCGCGCCGATTCGACCGGCCTCTACGTCTTTCGCAATCCCGCGAACCGCATCGACGATCTCTTCGCGAGACCCGTAGTTCAGCGCGAGGCAGAGCTTTAGCCCGCCGTTGTCGCGACTCATCTCCACCGTGCGATCCATCTCTGAAAGAACAGATTCCGGCAACCCTTCTCGCCGACCCACGTGAAGGAATTGCACATCATTATCCATGATCGTCTCGCGCTCGGCGATCAGATACTGAACATACAAGCCCATCAGAAAATCGACCTCGACCTTCGGACGCTTCCAGTTCTCGGTGCTAAAACTGTAAAGGGTGAGCGCTTCAATGCCCAACCGAGCGCAGTGCGTCACCATCGACCGAACCGTCTTCGCCCCTTGCTCATGCCCCTTTATGCGAGGCAGATCGCGAGCCTTGGCCCACCGACCGTTGCCGTCCATGATAATCGCGATATGACGCGGAAGACGATCCGCTGTGAAACCGAAGTGCTGCTGACAATCAATCGGAGGTTGCGTCACAATCAATACCTAAGAACGTGCGTAAGAAGCCTTGAACCGAGCCGCGCCCGTTAGGAAGCGATTCGTCGGAATCTGACGAACTATTGCGTTTTCGCTCCCTAACGGTCGCGGCTCGGTTCGTTTCCGCCCCTCTCACCCACGATCTAAGCGGGCGCGGACATCGAAATATCACCGACAACGTTTTTCAAATCGCCGCGAACAATCGTCTGCGAGCGTTTGGGGCCAACTCCGATCAGCGAAACCGGCGACCCCACCAAAGACTCAACACGTGCGACGTAATCCCGAGCGTTCTGCGGAAGATCATCAAACGCACGAATCTCCTGCAAATCCTCGCTCCAACCGGGAAGAAACTCGATGATCGGTTCAACCTGCTCGCACGACGAAATATCCGCCGGCATTGTATGGATCGTCCGATCCCCAATACGATAACCAGTGCAAACCCCGACCTCTTCGAACCCGCTAAGCGTATCCAAATGCAGAAGCGCAATATCAGTTAGACCGGCAAGTTTCGCGGCATATCGACACGCCACCGCGTCAAACCAACCGCACCGCCGAGGCCGACCCGTTGTCGTACCAAACTCATGGCCCGCGATACGAATCCGATCCCCCGTCGCGTCATTCAGTTCAGACATGAAAGGACCAGCCCCCACGCGTGTCGAATACGCCTTGGCTGCTCCGATTCTCGTCGTCACCACATGCGGCGAAACACCCGCACCGACACCAATCCCGTGAGGCCCGGTGCTACTCGATGTCACAAACGGATAGGTCCCGTGATCGATATCAAGAAGAACCCCGTTCGCTCCTTCAAAAAGAATCGACTGACCGTCTTCGACTGCGCGATGGAGCAATGACGTCGTATCGCAGATGTTAGAAACGAGGCGGTTCTTCGCGCGAACCACATCCGCAACGACAGCCTCAACATCAAGCTCGCCATCCTCACCATAAAGCGCGATAAACATCTTACGCTTCTGCTCAACAATCTGTTCGATGCGGTCCAAGAGGGAAGCGTCGTGCACGAGATCAACAAACCGCACCGCTGAACTCCGACGCATCTTGTCGGCGTAACACGGACCGATTCCGCGGGCTGTCGTCCCGATTTTCTTCCCCGAAGACGCCGCTTGTTCCGAAAGTTGATCTTCGATCTTATGATAGGAAAGAACCAGATGCGCCCGCTCGCTGATTTTCAACCGACTGCCCGGATCAATCCCCCGCTCGATCAACCCGTCAAGCTCCTCGATCAGCTTGATCGGATCAACCACAACCCCCGGTCCGATGACAGCAGTGGCTGACTCGTGAAGAATCCCCGCTGGCAAGAGGTGGAGCGCAAACCGCTCTTCCCCAACGCACACCGTGTGGCCTGCGTTTGCCCCGCCGTTGAATCGAACGACGTAATCAAATGCCGGGCAGAGAAGGTCTACAACCTTCCCCTTCCCTTCATCGCCCCAGCCAAGTCCGAAAACACACGTATGCCCCATGGGCTTGGAAACCTCACTGCTGGTGCCGCTGCTTCCGCTACAGGCAGAAAAAAAGAGCCTCTCCCAGAGGGGCTCCAAGTCAGCGATACGCCCTTTTCTTGACGTTATCGCCACATCGCCAGCTTGTCAACCGATCAACTCACAAGCCAAGACATGAAACTATACCAACGGGAAGCCACCTTATCCTATAAGCGACCACAATTAGTTGACTTTTGAATGATTATAGTATAAATACAATGAAAACAAAGGTGGTCGCCGGATCGACTGATAACACAACGATCCGGCGGGTTGGAGACTCTTCTTTCGAGGAACCCGAACGATGGAAACGCCGAATCTCAGGAACTTCCTTGCGATCCCGTATGACGAGCTGGAGGAAATGAACCTCGAAGCGAAACGTCAGCGACTTGAGAGGGTTGACGCCAAAGCCGTCGAGCAGGAAAGGCGAAAGTATCTCGCCGACGAAAAACGCATCAAAGCGGTCACCGTCTGCTTCTCGGATCTCGAGGGCCGCTTCCACATGCTCGACTACGACAAGAAGTTCCTCCTCGAATCGGCGGACAACCTCACGTTCGACGGGTCGTCCATCCGCGGATTCGCCAACATCAGCGAGTCCGATCTCAAGCTCATCATCGATTGGCCTGCCTTCTACTGGCTCCCGGCGGACATCTTTGGTCCCGGCAAGGTCGTTGTTTTTGGCGAAGTCTGCGCGCAGGACGGCTCGCCCTATGCGATGGACTTTCGAGCA
>JAJRUK010000078.1 GCA_024277835.1 Planctomycetota bacterium
TGACTTCATTGCCACATCACAGGTACTAACAACAGAGTCCGACTCCACTTGTCAAGCAGCAAAGAATTTCCGTGGAAACGAACCTTTGGAAAGGACAGAGAGGTATCAGGAGGCGCTGGCGGAACGTCGATCGCATCTCGCTAACGAATCGCCGATCGGGCGGCGCTCGATTGCAGGTGCTGTTCCAACTGATCCTTGACCGCTTCGAAATCTCGCGCAACTGCGCGATCGGGCAACAACTCAGCGATCTGACTCCCAACCGCGAGCGCCCCCGAAAAATCGCGATTGCTAACGTGTGCGGAAAACGACTTCCGTAATCCGCGCTCGACACGATCGGCGAGGGCTGCGAACTGTGACTCGAGTGGGGCAAGCTCTTCCGGAGTCACAACATCAACAAGCGTCGAAAGAACCCGCCGACACTCCGCCAGATCGCCCTCGCGCACCGCGATCTTCCATTGCCGAAGGAGATTCTTCGTCGCAGGACCATGCAAGGGCGGCGTCACCGGCGACGTTAAAGCAATCGACGTGGCATCGTCTGTAGCAGACTCATCCCCCTGCATCGGTCCTTCTGCCATCGTTGTCATCAAGCGCGGATACGCATCACGATCCAACGTGGCAGCCGCCAACACCGAAGGATTGCCAGACCCGAACGTGCTAAGGTCGATCATCCGAACACTCGCCGCGTCTTTGATCTCGCGAAGTTGCTCACTCATTGAAGCTTCGGCACTTAGGACCGAGTGGCGAACCTCAGCAAGGGCATGGGCAAGTTCATCCGCCTGCTCACCGAGACGCATGATCGCCCGAAGAATCACGGCTGCGACGAGCGCACCGCTGATAATCAGAAAACCCAGAAATGTCCCCAGCCGGTCGCCCCCGACGACGGACGCAATCGCGAGCACAAACCCCACCAAGACGTAAAACCCGGCCACTACATAGAGCGTCTTCCTCGAATGTTGCGAAAAATCCAACTGTCCGTCCCGATCAAAACGCGACCAGCAATACAATCGCGTGAGCTTTATTCTTTGTTATCCTTCGGTGGCAGATTCAACGATACATATCGGCCACCCGCTTGCTGCGCCTGCTGTAAAGCGGCGCTGTCCAGTCGATCGAAGTCGGCAAAGGGACTCGGAATCGGCACCGTCACTTCAAGCCACATCGTGCTTACAGACGTTTTGACCTTCGCGCCGGATACCCCCGCGGGTATGAGAACCGTATTTCCCACTCCAAACTCGACCGGATCGCCGACCCCGTCGCACGTGATGCTACCACGACCCTCCAAAACGATCCAGATCACCATCTCACGATGCGGAATCTCGATCTCCGCACCCTCGACCATACGCACGCGTTCGATCACGAAAGACTCGCATCGAATCAAGCTCGTAATCGACGTCCATACGCTCGAAAGATGCTGCGGACTCTCCGTCTCCGGCGGAACCGGCGAAAAAGACACACAAGCCAGCGCGTCGTCGATGTGCAAATCGCGCCCAACGCCTGTCGCCGGATCAACCCGGTCCCAGTCAAAAAACCGGAACGTCATGTCCGACGGCGTTTGCACTTCTGCCACCGTCACTCCCGCCCCGAGCGCGTGGATCGTCCCGCTAGAAAGGTAATACGCATGGCCCTTGCGCACCGGAATTCGGTTTAGCACCGACTCGATCGTTCCCGCATCGATGGCTGACCGAAGCGCCGCCTCGTCCACCCCCTCGCGAAACCCGCGATAGATGCAGCCATCCGGGGTTGCGTCCAGAATGTACCAGGCTTCGTTTTTGACCCGACACGCTCCGCCCCGGCGCTTCGCCATCGCATCATCCGGATGAACCTGCACGCTCAAATGCTGCGACGCGTCGAGAAATTTGATCAACAGCGGGAACCGCCCCTCGAACAGCTTCGCCCCGCCGACAAGCTTCTCGCCCCACGTCGACACCAGCTCGGCCAGCGTTTTGCCCTTCGCAGGACCGCCGGCTACGACCGACTGCCCGTTTTCAAGATCGGCAAGCTCCCAGGATTCACCAATCGGGTCGTTCCCCGGTAGCGCCTTGGCAACAATTGCCTCCAACCGTCGCGCACCCCATATCTTCGGTTTCAAAATGGGTTCAAAGATCAGCGGATAGACCTGCATCGAATCGAATATTCTCCCAAAGACGCTCAAGCGCTAATTCTAGAGCAGACCCAACGCAACGCCAGCGCGACCGCGCAACGATTGCCGCGAGGTCACCGGAACACTACACTGACCCACAACCAGAGTGTAACGCAGCGAGCATGGAGACCAAGATGACCGACGAAACAACACCAACACCGCCAGATGCCCCGACGACCCCGACAACATCCCCCAAACCGACGCCGGCGGCAACTCCCGAACCAACAAACACGATCACCTTCGACGACTTCGTCAAGGTAGAACTCCGCGTCGGAAAGGTCATCGAAGCGAGCGACCACCCCAACGCCGACAAACTCATCGTGCTCAAGGTTGATCTGGGCAACGAGACGCGGCAGATTCTAGCGGGCTTGAAGGGGTTCTACACGCCCGAGCAGCTCATGGGCAAGGAAATCACCGTCGTCACCAACCTCGCCCCACGCATGATGCGAGGGTTGGAAAGTCAGGGGATGCTGCTGGCTGCCTCCAGCGCCGATCGATCCAAGGTAGTCGTCCTCACCCCCGACACGGAAATCGAACCGGGAGCGTCAGTGGGTTAGCAAGATTTCTGAGCCGCAGGCTTAACGCCTGCGCGGACGCTTGAGCGTCAAGGATGACTCGGAGAGATAA
>JAJRUK010000079.1 GCA_024277835.1 Planctomycetota bacterium
ATCTCGACATTTATCTTGTCAGCCCGTCTGGCAGGGTCCTTGAGATTCTGACCGACCGTGGCGATCAAAACGCCGTCGCCGGTGCGAACCTTCTTTTCAACGACGGCGGTGCGGCGCTTCCGGGTGATCCCGATAGCTCGCTTGGTCTTTCTCCATACTCGGACGGCGCAGTCGTTCCAGAGGGTGAAGTGACGCTCAACGCCGGCGTGATCGGTAACGGTTTCGCGGACGCTTTTGTCGGTCAGTCCGGCGGTACAGATGACTGGATGCTCTGGGTCATCGACGATGTCGCCAACAATAAGGGCGGCAGCATTGACTCGTTCACGCTTCGCGGCACCTACGTTCCAGAGCCAATGTCGCTTTCGCTGCTCGCAGCGGGTGCGTTCGCTGTCTTCGGACGTCGCAAGCGATAACATCGCGACAAAGTAATAACTGAATCATCGACGCCTCGCATCTGCGGGGCGTTTTTTATTGCGCACTCAGAACACGCTTACACGCCACGTCCGAAAGTGGATTTCAGTTGCTGGCCACTAGTTCCGCGCCTATAGTGTCTTGAGGTGAACTGCGCACGGAGCGCAACCTGTCTTGCCTTTAGGGGGAGTCGAAGAAGTACGTCACCGAGCAACCGTAGAGGCGCTCGCTACGACGTCGTCACACGACTGAGGGGATCATTATGCGGAACACAACGTCCATGCTCGTAGGTATCCTGGCTGCGCTCGCGATCGCACCAAACGGATTCGCACAATCGCCCGCCGATTCGCCAAGAGCCTCGATACGCTTACGCAATACAGGGAGGGATCCACTTTCCGGCTCGAAGCAGTCATCTCCTCGTAAGGGCGAAACGTCCGCCGAGCTATCCGCGAATCTTCCCTTGGGGAACGTCGCTGCAAGCATGAACGACGCGTGCGCAACGCCAGAGTTGATCTCTGGGGAAGCAGCTTTCGCCTTCGATAATCGCTCAGCCACGACGGACGGACCAGACCATCTCGCTTGTAGCTTTGAAGGCGAAACCCAGATCGCGCGTGACGTCTGGTTTTGCTGGACCGCACCAGCGGAAACTTGCGTCGGCGACTTCGTTGCATCGACTTGCGGCGGCACCGCGACCGATACAAAAATCGCCGTCTATGAGGGGTGCGGATGCCCACCGGGAGACGCGAATCTTCTCTCATGCAGCGACGACGATTGCGGACTACAGACGCGCGTCCCGTTCAACCCCGTCGCCGGGCAGCAGTATCTGATCCGCTTGGGCACTTTCCCGGGCGCGACCACGCCGGGCGGTATTGGGACGTTGCAACTTCAGTGCATCCCCCCGCAACCGTGCGATATTCAGGGCGGCGACTGCCAGACGCGTGCGCTTCGCAACGCCGTCAACAGCAACGGCACCGACTTCAGCGTTGCCGAAGATTTTACCCCGTCGCAAACGGGCCAAGTGACCAAGGCATGCTGGTGGGGAACCTACATCGACGCCAACGGCGACAACTGCCAGAGTTTCGCTGTGGACTCTTTTGAAATGAATTACTACAGCTCAAGCTCCGGCGCTCCGGGCGGTTTGATTGCCTCGTTTTCGCAATCAGCGGGCACGCTCACGCTGGATGGTCCTGCCCCGACGGCTCTTACGCTCAACGGCGGGTTGCCAGAATTCGCCTACTCCGCGACCCACGCCCCGGTTGCCGTGACCGCAGGCGAGTGCTACTGGATCGAAATCAAAAACCCCATCGCGGGGTGCTCATGGTTTTGGGAGGAATCAAACCGGGCGAATGGCCGGGCGTTCCATGACGGCGTGTTCGGATCAACGCCCGGGTTCGACCCGCGCGACGGGATCATTTCGGACATGACGCTTTGTCTCGACATCCCCCTTGGCGATTCCAACATCTGCCTTCCCCCGCCGCCCGATAACGACGACTGCGCAAACGCGTCGAGCGTATCGACGGAAGGTCAGTTCTTCTATGAAACCGCCGGCGCAACCCTCGATGGTCCTGACCACCCAGCGTGCCTCGCCTCGAACCAACGACAGATCGACAACGACGAATGGATCTGCTGGACCTCCCCCTGTGATGGTGAGGTCTTCGTCAGAACGTGCAGCGAAACGGATGTCGATACGAAGATGGCCGTCTACGACGGATGCGACTGCCCACCAACGAGCGCGACGCTTATGGACTGCGACGATGATCTTTGCGGAACCAATACCGACCGACAATCCATGCTCGTTTTCGACGCGGTTCAGGGAAACAGTTACCTCCTGCGCGTCGGCACGTTTCCGGGCGCTCCGGGCGGTCCCGGTTTGATTGATATTTCGTGCGGCGTTCCCAACCCAGCCTGCCCAACGGCGGGCGCTTGTTGCCAGCCCGACACGACCGTCCCGCCAGACCCGCCGCGCGCCGGATGCGGCGTCCAAAGCTGCTGCGAAAAAGTATGCGCGTGCGACCCGTTCTGCTGCGAATTCGCGTGAGACGAATTGTGTGTTAAACCGGCTGCCTTTGAAAACGGCGGATGCAATGCC
>JAJRUK010000080.1 GCA_024277835.1 Planctomycetota bacterium
ACTACGATTGGGACGGCGAGAGCGTTGTCCCCGACCCCATGTTCCCCGGCGCGCTGCGCATCACCATCGACCTGTACGACAAAGATGGACGACTGGAACGCCCCATCCGCCACGTCATGATTATTCCGATTGGCGGTTAGTTTGATATTCAAAGAAGTATGAAAAGAAACCGCACAACCCAACCCGACGCGACAACGCTCGCGACCGCAACGCGGGCACCCGAGCCGCATGCTTCAGCTTGCGCGGACGCGAAACGTCAAGGGTCATCCAATCCGCCATCGACGTCGCCCGCACCGGTTACAAACCGGTGCCACACAAGAGCAAACACACCGAGTGCCATAGCCAATGCGGGTGCCATGGCCCACGCTTGCGTGGCCATGCCCAACGCGGACACAATGCGCAACATGGGTGCCATGGCCAAGCGAAGCGCCGCCATGCCGTGCGAACAAAACACCTCGATCACTCATCGCCGCAACACACGCCGCCGCGGCTCGGTCCTCGTACTCGTCATGACACTCCTGAGCATCCTCTTCGTTCTCGGGGTCACCTTCCTTGCGACGATGAACTTCGAGGCAGACATGATCGCGGCCGAGAAGCGTCGCGGAGGCAGCGAACAAGGGGCAGAGACACTCACCGACGGATTCGGCGGCGTCATGCGCGGCGGTTTCCTCGACGCCGGCGGATCGCCATTCGGCGGCGACAATGGCGATGGCTCGGGCGCGACCTTTGCGGAGTTGCCCGGCGTGCAGAACGTCTTTAGCACGATCGAACCGATCAACATGCCCGGAGATGACAGAATCTCCGGCACGGCTGACGACTTCAATCCCGCGTACGCGTCGTTCACCGACGCCTCGCGCGGAACCGGCATCCCCGTCCCAAACGGCGTATTGCTTTCGAGCATGCTTCGCAACGGCGATTCCATCCCCAGTTACACGCCCGCCGGCTCGCAAAGTTCCGTGACCCTCATCGTCTGTCGGGGTGGCATTAACAAGGGGCTTTTCTGCGAACCGGGCGTCCCGGAAGAGTGCCCCGGAAGCACCTGCTCTGGCCCCATCGCCGTCGACGCCGACGGCGACGGTATCGTTGATTCGTTCCTGTCCGACGCGAAAGACGCCGGACTTTCGCCCGATCAGATCGACAAGCTCTCCACGCAGGTCAACGGTCCCGACAGCGAAGAAACAGACGTATTTGTTGGACTCCGAACCATCCCCCACGGCGGGATGGCCAACCTCAACGCATCGCACCCGACCATCATCGAAGCGGCACTTGGTCTTCCGCCCGGCCAAAAACTGATCGATGCCGACGGATCGCCGCCTTTCTTCTCTTTGTGGCACCGCCCCAGCGGAAGCCCCGTCGGATATCCCAACGACCCCGACCCTCTTCGGTCCCCTCGCTCGCTCTACTCGCCATCCACGGAAGAGGCGCTTCTGCGTCGTCGCGGGATGATCCCGCCGCGAATCTTTCCGCCGTCAACCCTGCAGGGCGACCCCTTTCTTTCCGACTGGGAAGAACTGACCGAAAGCCCGCCCATTCCGTTCGGCGGCGACATGGCGGAATATCTCTTTTGGCCCGGCCTATCTGGTCAAACAGAAACCGTCGAGGAAGGCAACCATCGCTTCACGATGTTCGCCCCGGACGAGCCATCTAATTCCAGAGGAAACCTGATGCCCTGGTCGCAGCGGATCGACCCGTTCCTCGCGCCGACCAATGCCGACTACGACCTGCGACACCTCGTCACAACCATCAGCTACGACGACCTCCTCGCGCGCGGCGGGAGCATTGAATCCGAAAACGCCGCATCGGGTGGCCAGGACATTATCGAAAGAATGTTCGAGATCAACCGAGAAAGCGCAGAAACCGAAGGTGACTGTCCCGCGGTGTTCCCGTTTGAATACCTGCGCTACCCGCACGACCTGGCTGACATCGGCGAATGCTGCAGCCTAACCGGACAAGCACAGTTCGACACCTGCGAGCGCAACATCCGCAAAGGACGCCTTCAGGTAAGCTTAGGATGGATCGATAGGCAACTGGCCGAAGTGCAATTGCTCCAAAGCAACAACCAGTCGCTCCTCGCTCGCCAACTGATGGATCGCATCCACGGCGTTGTCTACGACGCGTTCTACCTGATGATTCGTAACGCCGTCGGCGAGAACTGGCTATCGCGACCGGTGTGCAACACCGCCAACAGTTTCTTCTGCGAGCCCGGCACGATCTGCAAGATATCGAATCCGGGAGAGGGTCGTTGCTCGGCAAGCGCGAGCTACTTCGACGACGTAGAATGCACAACGCCCGGACAAAACAACGCCAACTGCAACGCCGACGAATTCTGTAGCGAGTTCGACTACGCCAACAACCCGTCCAAACCGGTCTACCTTTGCTCCGACAAGTTTACCGGTCTCCCGCGAAGCGAATCGCGCGTCAACCGAACGGCTGCGTCGCTCACCGCAAACTTCTTCGACTTCGCCGATAAGGACGACATTCCAACGCGCATCGCGATCCGCATGATGTCTTTCGATATGGGCGTCTGCACTGGCGGCACGCAGGCGGGACGCGTCTGCCGCACCGAACTCGACTGCCCCGGCGGATCGGTCTGCGACATGACCGAAGCAACCAAGGGAAAAACGTTCGACTTCGACGGAAACCCCGGCGACCGCGGAAACACCGAAAGCCTTTACGTCTACGGACTGGAGCGACAACCGTACATCACGGAAGTCGCAACAGCCCTGAACTCAATGAATGCGACTGTCACCGCATGGGCAGTAGAGTTGTTCAACCCGTACGATGTCCCTATTTCACTCAACGAGTATTGGATTTATCAGTTTGACGACAACGGTGCGCCGCAAGGCCGAATCCAACTTGGGGTCAACAATATAAGCGTACCGGCGACGACGTCGGGCGGCCCTAATCCGTTCCTACTTCTCTATACTGATCCCGGCGTGACAAGCTCGTTTGCGACCACGCCCGGCGCGATCTCCATCAACGGATTAAGCTTCAAGAAAGGTTGGACCCTGTACTTGGTCCGCCGAATCAACTACCCGAACGAAAACGACCCCAACGACTTTCCAACGATCGACGTCATTGTGGACCAAATCGAAATCGTAGGTCAAGTAGGCGAAGATGGTATCACGGCCGCACCTTGCAATGCGGCTCCAAATTGCGAATTCTTTGCAGAACGCGCCGTAGCGGCAACGACCCCATGGGCCGCTCCGCTTGCGTTGCCGCCAACACCAGGCGGACCCATTCCAGCGCCAGGTACAACGCACACGCTCGGAACATGGAACACCGCCACCGATCCAACCATCCACCCCGTCGAGGTCAACTTCGCAGACACAGGCGCATTTGCCGACACCGCCCCGTACCGCGAGCGATTACCAAACAGCACGAACAATCCGACCAGCGTCTCGTACCCGACAACCGGATCGATGCTGCTGCTCATGCGCCACGCCAATCGCGCCATCACCGACATGAACAGCGCAACCCCAACCGGCAGCGGACAGGCGCTAAAGCCCATCACCGACCTTGCCTTTACCACCGCACTCGTCGGCGACGAAGCGGGTTACGACATCCAGAGCTTCAACAACTTGAACCCCTACCGCGTGACGTCCCTCGCCCAAAAGCAGATCGACAACGGACGCATGCCAATCTTCGACCAGGGCGAAGATGCCACAGCTTCCACGTTCGCAAGGAACCCCTTCCGTGTCGCATTCAGCCCCCACCACGTGCTTCCACCGCTAACGCCGCAGTGGAACCCGAATGATCCTAGCTCAAAACAAACCCCGGGCGGAAAGCAAAACCTCCCCTGGGGACAGTTTGTCTTCGACTACTTCACGGCCATCCCGCTCGATAGCGCTGGCCCCTTTCCGCCATGCACGGGACAAAACTACAACTGTAGCCCCGTCGGTCTTGAAGATGCCAAACCGCGCGTCGATCTCGACGGACTCCGCGTTCACGGACGCATCAACCTCAACGCCGCCCCGGCGACCGTCTTGCAGGGGCTGCCCTTTATCCCGATGAGCGAAATACCGCTGGCGTTCCAGACGACGATCAGCAACGCACTCGGCGTGCCCATCTCGGGGGTCGCCGAACCGATCGGCTTCAACCGTGCGCTGGCCATCGTCGCCTACCGCGACGCCCGACAGATTCGCATCCAGGACCCAAACACTGGGCAGATTCTCGACACCGGCGACTACGGCACACTCACCGATCCAAACGGCACACAATCAGGCGGTATCCCCAGTTTCGGCTGGCGAGGTTGGACCGATCGACAACCAAGCGTACGACGCGGAACAGGCTTTATGAGCGTCGGCGAACTCGCCAACGTACGTCACAACATAGCCACCCAGCTGAATCCACCACCGTCGCCCGGTCGTCCGGAATCGATGTTTCGGCTAGACGGGGGAATCGTCGATGACAACGAAACCACGCGCCCGAACTCAAATTCGGATAACAACGACGAGGACTTCATCGCCGCGGCCGCTACGCTTATCGCCCTCAATGACTGGGCCACCGTCCGCTCGCATGTATTCACTATCTACGGACAAATCCGCGGCGCTGAGAATCAGAACATCATCGATTCAAAAGAAGCCGTGCAAAAAAGACTCCGCCGCGAGGATCTCGACGCACGAGCCATCCGCTTCCAGGAAACAATCGACCGTCTTCCGACGTTCCTCGGCAAGTCGCTGCCCGTCCGCATCGGAACCAGAACCGTCGGAGCCTACTTGGACGAAAGCAACAACTAAAAGAAACGCAATAAGGGTGCCACTGGCGGCGTGCCCGCCAGTGTGTTGACCGCCAGTCCGGAACGTCCGCTTTCGCAGCGCAAGCGTCCGGTAACCCGACAAGGGGGGTAAAAAGCATGATTGAAAGGGTCAAACAGCGGAAGAAACCACCTCACGCATGTGGTAAACCCACTTCTGTGAGGTTATAATCGCTTGAGAGTTTAGGGGGGGATTCCTCGGAGGGGTTTGTCTGCGGGATGGGGTTCCGCATGCCTCCAATCTGATACTGCGCACGGTCTGCCATGCGCACCGTCAGCCCCCCACACAATAGTAATCGCCCTGCGCGGTCTTTACATGAGTTTTGCGCGGACTTTGTGGTTCGCCGTTACGCTGACCTCGTGCGCTCCCCTCGGTGGGGTCGCCAGAAGGTCAGGAAGGAGACGACGGGAATGTTTCGTAGTCGTTTGGGAATGTTAGCAGTGATCTTCGCCAGCGTGGCTACAACCACATTGGCGCAGGACGATATTGTTCGATTCAACGCGTCTCGCCCCGACGACGACAGCGGAACCCCGCTGGCTGTCCTCGCCGCAGACCCGGTCCGCGCCGAAGCGGCCGCCGCAGCCGCAAACGGCAGCTGCCGCACGGTCGGCGAGTATGTTCAGGTCTTCAGCGGAATCAACCGCTTTCGAGGCAACATCTATCGCATCGACGCCAACGTCACACTCCTCAGTGTCCAAATGGAGTTGAACATCCAAGCGGACGCAACGCTGCACTTCGCGCTCTACGAACAAAACAGCTCGGGGCAGTGGACATCGCTCGTCGGAAGCAAGGTCATCTCCGTTATCGATCCGATCGGAGTCGATTTCTACTCAAGCGGAACACTCTCCTGCGGCGGCACGCCCGGATGTGACCTTACCGCCGGAACCAAGTACGCCATGGTGTTCGGATGGGGCGCAGACGTCGCGATCGGCTATGGCCGCGACGTGCTGCCTCTGGGTTCGTCATACCCCGGCGCAACGCCCGAGTCCTTCGACATCGGCGATATCCTCGGACGGGCCGGAGCGACGATCTTCGTTCCATTCCCGCCGACCCTCCCGGCCATCGGAAGTTCCGGCGCGAACGCATACTCGATGATCCTCTGCATGGAACCAGCGTTAGGAGCCTGCTGCTCGCCGTTGAACAGCTCGTGTACCTTGCAGTTTGAAAACCAATGCAACATCGAATTGGGCGAATTCTTCTTTGGCGAAAGAACGCTTTGCCTCGACAACGTCTGCGACTTCGGCGCGTGCTGTCGGCCCTGCGTGGGCAAATGCGACGACAACTGGCCTCGCAAAGCGTGCGAAGCGACAGACGGTGTCACGCACTGGTCCGGCGCGGTCTGCCCGGGGCCACTCGCAGAATCACTCTGTCCGCCGGTGACCGGCGCATGCTGCAAGAGCGGCGGTGTCTGCGAAGAACTCTGCGAATCTGACTGCGTCGCCGATGGCGGTATCTACCGAGGCGACGGCAGCGACTGTGTCACCAACCCCTGCGTCGGTGCATGCTGCCTCGAAAGTGCCGGACTCGGGTGCATCGAAATGACACCAACAGGTTGCACCGGTCTCAACGGAAGATACCGCGGCGACGCAACAACCTGCGCCACGCTCGCGCCCGGAAATGAATGCGGCGGCGCGTGCTGCGTCTTTGTCGGCGGTG
Source organism: Planctomycetota bacterium (assembly GCA_024277835.1). Lineage (GTDB taxonomy): Bacteria > Planctomycetota > Phycisphaerae > UBA1845 > UBA1845 > JAJRUK01. Next base: position 6,414 of record JAJRUK010000080.1, read on the forward strand.
AACCCACCGAATGCGGAACCTTCGCCGAACGAGAGGCGTGCATCAACGATGATTTGTCAGACAAAGCGTATCGAGGCGACGGCGTCACCTGTTCCATCGACCCCGTAGATCCCCCGGACCCGCTCGCCCCCGACACCTATAACGACTTCTGCAAAACCCTCACAATCGCCTTCTACGGCGCATGCTGCATGCCCAACGGAACTTGCATCAACATGCCCGACGCTGCCACCTGCGAGGACGACTCCGGCGGAACGTTCAATACCGGCGAGCTATGCGGTGTCAACGGCTTCGATTGCGGCGCATCCCCCTGCTGTCTTCCTGACGGCACATGCGAACGACTCACCCAGGCTGCCTGCGATGCAAGAATCGGCCTATGGCAACCCGGGGCAACTACTTGCTCTGTCGCCGTCTGCGAGACCGGTGCCTGCTGTGAAAGCGACGACGCCCGTTGCAGCATCATCACGCCAACCGCATGCACCAACGCCAACGGAACCTATTTCGGCGGCGTACTGAACTGCGACAACATTGCGGACACCTGCGGACCGAGCCTGAATTTCGGCGCGTGTTGCGTTGACGGTTCATTCTGCCTCGACGCGCTTACGTTCGATGAATGCGACGAACGCAACGGCGTCCACTCACCGCGTACGACATGTGCCCTCCTCGACGCGGACATCGACCTCGATGCCTGCGACCAGCGCGGCGCATGCTGCACCCAGACCGGAACCTGTCTGTCTCTTACGCTGGCAGAGTGCGTCGCATTCCCAATCCTCGGAACATTCACCGCCGATCAAGTATGTACCTCAACCTTCTGCCCCTCTGGCGCATGCTGCCACGGGGAAGATAGCTGCACCGTCACCGGCGAAACTTTTTGCCGCCGCGTCGATGGACTCGACGGCATTTACAAAGGCCCTGGCACCGCATGTACCGCCAACGCATGCATCCCATCCGGCGCATGCTGCGTCAACGGTACATGCGACCCCGACCAACTCAGGGCTGACTGTGACGCTGCGGGCGGCATCTACCTCGGCGACGACGCCACTTGCGATAACGCCCCCTGCACCCAGGGAACCTGCTGCAATCGCGGCGACTGTACCAATTTCCAAATTGTCTCCCAGTGTCCCACCGGCGGCGCGGGCGTCGATTTCCAACCGGGTACGTTCTGCTCGCTAAGCCCCTGCGAACCCTACGGCGCGTGCTGCTTTGTCAGCGGCGTATGCATCGACGACCAATCTCAAACTGCCTGCGAATCAGCCGGTGGAACCATTAGCCAAAACCTGCTCTGCTCGCAAATCAGCTGCGAACCGACCGGCCCGTGCTGCTTCCGCGACGGCACCTGCACAGACGCAACGTCGCAATCCAGTTGCGAGTTCCAGGGCGGTACGCTCTCAAGTGAAGCGTCGTGTGCGACGGCTGTCTGCGAAGAAATCGGCGCATGCTGCCTGCGAAACGGAACCTGCCTGAATGATGTCATACGCGCCGACTGCGAAGCACAACGCGGAACATCAACCCCGGACCGCACCTGCGGACAGATTCCGCTGTGTCCAATTCTCGGCGCATGCTGTCTGCCCGATACGGAAGACGCAAGTATCGTTCGCTGCACGAACGACATGACCCGCAGCGATTGCCAGAGCCAAAACGGAACCTACCGCGGCGAGGAGACGGACTGCCCCTTTGAAGGATCATTCTGCGGATCGTGCTGTAGCTTCACTGGCTGCGAAGATAACGTCATGTCCTCGGAATGTGACCTGATCCCAAGCGAACCCAACTCGGTACCATTCAAACCCGGTGTGGTTTGTACGGACCGCGACAACGTGGGGGAGGCTGCCTGCATCCCGCGCGGTGCCTGTTGCCCCAGCGTCGGAGAATGTCTTATCACGGACGCATTGAACTGCACCAACATCGAGTTCGGCAGCTACGCCGGCGACGGATCAACCTGCGAAGATGCACCCGATTTCTGCGCTGTCGGAGCATGCTGCAACGTCTTTTTGCCCGGAGAACAGAAGTGTCAACTGCGAACGCGATTCAGTTGCGACACGGAACCCGGCGCTGTCTTTCAAGGGATTGACGTCGATTGCTCAGACCAATCCATCTGCACCGTCGGCTCCTGCTGCCCGGCAACCGGATTCGACGATTGCACACCAAGCACCGTCGTCTCTGCATGCGACGCCCCGGAAAACTTCCGCTCCGGACAGGACACGTGTCAGCTCTGCGAAGGACGCGGCGCATGTTGCGTCGATGACGACGTCCCCTGCCAGGTGCTCACCCAATCGGAGTGCTTGGGAGCCGGCGCAACGTATCAGGGCAATGGCACGCTATGCCCAGCCCCCGAAGACGACGACGTCTGCTTCGTCGGGGCATGTTGCAACGGACTCGGCGAATGCACCGACCAGCGGCGGGCCGACTGTGAAGCTGGCGGTGGACGCTATGGCGGTGCGGGCGCAACTTGTGGCCTCGATACCTGCCCGAGCTTGCTCTCCGCGACACCCGAGTCGTGTTCGATCGACCCGGCTCAGCCATCGCTACCCGACGGAGCTGGCATGATGGGAATCTCGTCGATCACGCTCACGTATTCCAATAACGTGTTCGGACTCACAATCGACGACTTCTTGATCGATGCCACACCGGGCAACGCATCACCGCCGGCGGTGGTTGGCTTTGCAATCAGCGGCGCGGAAATCACGTTCGACTTCGAGACGCCCATTCCCACCCGCGAATGGATCTGCATCACAGACCTCTTCTACGGTGGAATGATCTGCGTGGCCGCCCAGCCCGGAGACGTGGACGGCAACCGCCTCGTCGCCCCCGGGGACGACGTGGACGCGCTCGTCGGGCATCTCGTGGCGCCCGTGCTTCCGCTACGCCAATGCGACATCGACCGAAGCGGCGTATGTTCACCTCTGGACATCATGCGTGAGATCGACCTGTTGAACGGGGCTGAGTCGTATATCGAATGGCGCGGACGCGTGATGGACGTGTGTCCTGCCGCACCGTAACGGGTGACGAAACCTTAACGATAACAAAACCCCCGCGTAGCATTCGCCACGCGGGGGTTTCTTCTATTCTTCATCAAAGTCGCCCGCGACAAGACGTCACGTGCGACCCTGCTCGTTGCGTCAGCTACTCGAAAGCGTCGCCTCCGCTTCTTCAAGAAGCTCCGGAAGCTCGCCGCGAAGTTCTTCCACCTGCTCGCTGGTAAGCCCGAGCGCCTCAAGAAGTGCATCAGAAATCTCTTCGTTCTGCGCCGTGAGATAAAATCCGACCTTCTCCTGACAGGCCATCACGTCCGCCAGGTGAATCAGCATCGCCATGTTCTTGACTTCGTCGCTCACCGACTCCGGCGTATGATGATAACCAACCGCCGCACACAAATGACGCGGGAACTTCCACTTCGTCGTTAGACCAAGTCCGAAGGCCTGATGATCCGCACCGATCGTGCTCAGCTCACATTCGATGAACGACCCATCTCCCGCGAGGCACTGATCGATCACCTCGGAGAACTCATCCGGGAACGACTGCCGCTCAACCAGCGTGCCAATGTCGTGAATCAAACCCGCAACAAAAAGCTCGTCCTGCATCACCGGATGCGGCGACAGCTTGCCAAGACTCTTCGCCAACACCGCGACCGCCAAACTGTGTCGCCAGAGGTCCGCCGCGCTGAACTGCTCCGAAATTCGCTTGCCCTTGAATAGCCGCGCGATGGAAGCTGCGATCGCGATGTTCTTCACCGCAGAAAGCCCAAGCAGAATAATCGCGCGATCAACACTGGCCACCTGTCCCGGCAAGCCGTAGAACGCCGAGTTCACGACCTTCAGAACCTTCACCGACAGCGCCGGGTCGTTCTTAATCACTTCGTGCAAATCGCGAGCCGTGCTCTTTGGGTCTTCAACGATTTCGATAATCTTGATCGTCACCTCGGGGAGCGTCGCAATGTCCCCGATCGACGCAAGCGCCTTGTCAACAATCACCTTCGCGTTGCTTTCGGTTTCTACCGTCATAACAATTCCCGAAGAGCGTCCCCAATCAAACAAACCAAGACCGTCCCGGTCCACCTTAGAGGCTTATCGTCAGTTGTACTCAACGGAATGAGGACTTCGCGCGAACAGGTTACTAGTAAGAATTGAGTTTTCGGACGTACGCGCTCGAAAGCGGAGCCCGCGCAAGACACTTCGCGATCAACCGCCCCGCGCAACCATCCCCGTACACGCTCCGCGCACCGATTACCGGTCGTTTCGAAAGCGTTTCAGAAAGACCCGCGCGAATCGCTTCAAAACTCTCCCCGACGTGAACCACCGATTTCCCGCTGACCTCGCGACCCTCTTGCCGAGGTCCGATATCCAAAGACGCCGTCCCTGCCGTCGCTGCCTCAATGATTCCGCACGACGAGTTTCCCACGAGCACGTCCGCCTCGATCAATTCACGAAGAAATAGATCCCTGCCAAGCGACCTTGCCACGCGAAAACGACACGGGTTAGCGCGACCCGCATGTTGCTCGATCGCCTCAACAACACCCGCGTGACCGCGGTCCGTATTCGGATAAACGCAGGTAACAAAGAGCTTCGCGCGATCCACCGCCCGCAAGATCGCCCCCATCACGCGCTTCTCATGCGCCGCTGATCGACCGCAAGCGTGATAAAGAACCAAAGCACGCTTGTCGCCGCCGCGACGCACACCCCGACGCTTATATTCGTCCGCAAGTGATCGCAAATGATCCAAACCAGGCGCGCCCACGACGTGAACCCGATCCGGCGACTCGCCCATCTTGATAATCCGCCGGGCAGAGGACTTGGTCGCAGGAAAATGAACGTGCGCCAACTTCGTAATCGCATGGCGAAGCGAATCGTCAAAATCCCCCGGCGCAAGATCGCCACCATGAATATGAGCAAGCAACCGACCCGTCGTAATGGCTGCCAATGCACCAGCCATCGCCTCAATCCGATCACCCAGAACAACCACGATGTCCGTCTTGTTTTTCTCAAGCGCCTTCGCGATCCCCGCGACTCCTCGCGACAATCCGAGCGCCTGATCCGCGGCGCTATCATCTCCGCGCTGCATCGGAACTCGCGCGTCAACCACAAACCCATCGCGCTGAATATCGCGCACCGTATGCCCAAATTTCTTCAGAAGGTGCATCCCCGTCACAACGGTTTGGAGTTGAAGCGACCTGCTCGAATCGATGGCCTGCATCACCGAACGAAGAAGACCATACTCCGCTCGCGTACCCGTCACGATAGCGACCCGGCGAGTCTTTCGCCGACCACCCCTCGCTGCGCTCATCGCACCATATTCCACGATACAAGCGTATCGCTGGGAATATCGGTGGCAGCCCGCTTGCCGATCATATCCGCAAGCGCATTCGGCGCAACACCCGTGCCAGGTCTCTTCAAAGTCAGCATCGAAGCGTCAATCGTCGCACCGGCTGGGATGTTCGTGGCTGCGACCACGCTCTTTCGCGCAATCTCGCGAACCTCTTGCTCGATGGGTTGCAGACCGAACGAACCGTCGCCCATCGCGCGATCCGCCAGGCGAATCTGCTCTACATACTCCGCCAGCTCCGACGGAATCAAAGACATCGCATGATCCGGACCCATCGCGTTTCGACTCAACGTAAAATGCTTCTCGACAACGCAAGCGCCGGCTGCGACCGCAATCGCTCCGGCATGAATCCACGTCGTGTGATCGCTCAAACCGATCGGAATCCCAAGCGTCCGCCGCATCGTCGCGATCGCACCAAGATTCAGCGACGCAATCGGCGCTGGATAACTACTCACACAATGCAGGAAAATCGTCCGCTCGACCGCTGCGAACTTTGCAAGATATCGCCGCGCAGAACCGATTTCCTCCTCCGTTGATGCCCCGGTCGAAAGAATCAACGGAAGACCCGTCGCGACAATCGCATCGAGAAGCAAGACGTTCACCAAATCCGTGGAGGCTAATTTGATCGCCGGTACACCAATCTCGACAAGCCGCTGAACATCTGCTGGGCCAAACGGCGTCGCCAAAAACATGATCCCGCGCTGTGCACACCGCGCACGAATCTGCGCAAAGGCTGCGTCATCGAGTTCGAGGTTCGAAAGAAGATCGCGCTGACTCGTCGCGCCGCCGCTTTCTTTTTGATACGCCGCAGAGTCCGCATCGCACGTCGCCAACTCCGATGCACGAAACATCTGAAACTTCACCGCATCCGCACCGGCATCGGCGGCCACATCCACCATGCGAAGCGCAGCATCCAACTCACCGTTATGATTCACGCCGGCCTCTGCCACAACGAACGTCCGCTGCCCTGCGCCAACAGCTCGCTCGCCGATCATCACAGACTCATTCATACCAGACACCTCTTGCGATCGAAGAATCCCCTCTGCCACCGCGAGATCAATAGGCCCATCAATATCCACAGTATCCTCCGGTTGTTGCACAATAGCCCGACGATCATCGCCCAAGAACGCCTGATGATCGTCAGGCCTATCAAGGGCTGCAAAGAGCGCGTCTCGCGACACAACCGCGATCGCACCGTCGTGATAATAAAGAGGGTCAAGATCCTGCCGGCGATAGATGCTGTTCGGTCGATACTGCACCATCCGGTCGCCCTCGAGGCGATGAACCCAATCGGGATGCTGCTTTGTCACCGGTGCGACGCTCCGCACAGAGTCAGCGCCCGTTTTTTCCAGATGCTCGATCGCGCGATCAATCAACCCGTCCGCGCGCACCGGAATATTCCCGTAAAGAAGTGCGACAGCTCCGACGCGCTCGCCGTGCTTATCTTCCCAAACTGAAACAGCGTGACGGACCGCGTCATCCACGGTTGCGGTGTCGCTGGCGAGGTCTGCCGGTCGATCGATCACGGCAATGCCAAACTCGCCAGCAAGGGTCTTCGCCGGTCCGCTATCGCTCGTGAATACAATGGCAGAAAGTCGCTCGCTCGCGAGCGCATGCCCGAACGTATGCGCAATCACCGGCTGGCCGGCAAGATCGCGCATACACTTCCCCGGCAGCCCCTTGCTACC
>JAJRUK010000081.1 GCA_024277835.1 Planctomycetota bacterium
GATCACCGAGGTGGTCGATCCTCGCGACGTTGAAGTCGTCAATGAATACGCCGACATGTTTCAGATCGGCGCTCGTAATATGCAAAACTTCAACCTCCTGCTCGAGGTTGGAAAAACTAGCAAGCCGGTCTTCATCAAACGCGGACTGTCCGCCACCATTACCGAACTGCTCATGTCCGCCGAGTACGTCCTTAGTCAGGGGAATCACCGCGTGATTCTTTGCGAGCGCGGGATTCGCACGTTTGGCAGTGAGACCCGATTCACACTGGACGTCTCAGCCGTTCCAGTCCTTCAAGAGCGCTGTCATCTTCCGGTCTTCATTGACCCCTCACACGCCGCGGGCAAGCGCGACCTCGTCCCAGCCCTCGCTCTTGCGGGCATCGCCGCCGGCGCGTCCGGTGCGATTGTCGAAGTCCACAGTTGCCCTGAAAGAGCTTTGTGCGACGGCCCACAGGCGGTGTTGCCAAACAACTTCGCCAAGCTCATGGAACAAATCAAACAAATCGCCGAAGTCGTAGGCCACCGCGTCACCCTATGGGGCAGAGAAGACACCCGCCCAAAACGAGCCGCGGCGGGGGGTTGGGGCGGGTAGATATCGCTCGCCGTTCTCCAATTCAACACTCGCATCGCATGGGGTGTTCCGGTAGACTTTCCGTGTCGCTGATCGTGCGCCAACTTAAATTTCAACGAGGACCATAGCCATGCGAAAACCGCTTATCGCCGGGAACTGGAAGATGCATAAGACGCTCGTGGAGGCGCGCGAGTTGGTTGGGGGGATTGTGGAGGGGGTTGGGAAGCTTGACGCGAGGGGCGGCGTCGAGGTTCTGATCTGCACGCCGTACACGCTGCTTTTTCCGATCGCCAAAGCCGTCGCGAAGACGCCGGTGATGTTTGGTGCTCAGAATGTCCATGAAGAATCGCAGGGGGCGTTCACCGGCGAAGTTTCGGTCGCAATGCTCAAAGACACAGGCTGCACGCACGTCATCGTGGGCCATAGCGAGCGAAGGCACGTTTTCGGTGAGAAAAATGACCGCCTCGCCAAAAAAGTCCGGGCGGTGGTCGAAGCGGGTCTGACCGCGATCTACTGTGTCGGCGAGACGCTCGACGAGCGGGAGGCTGGCCGAACGCGGGAGGTCATCGAGTCGCAGATGGGCGAGGTGATCGGTCCGGATGTGCCCGCAGACCGGCTGGTGGTGGCATATGAGCCGGTCTGGGCCATTGGAACCGGGAAAACCGCCTCGCCAGAGCAAGCCCAGGAGGTCCACGAGTGGATTCGGGCCTCGCTAGCCGGGACATACGACCGGGCGACGGCGGATCGGGTCCGGATTCTGTACGGCGGCAGTGTCAAACCGGGTAATGCTGCGGATTTGCTCTCGCTGCCCGATGTGGACGGGGCACTGGTCGGCGGCGCGTGTCTGGTCGCATCTGATTTTATCGCTATCATATCCGCTGCTGTGGCCACGGTCCCGGCATAGAGAATTTCACAGACGGGTGATGCGTGTGAATGCTTGCTGGCTTGCGGTGCGAGTCTGCGGGGATGCGTGCGTCGAGCGCCCATTCTATTTTGACAGGTGAGGTAACATGAGTTTCGGGCAGATTGCGCTTGCGTGGTTGTTGATTGGTACTTGTTTGCTGCTGATGCTGGTGATTTTGCTACAGCGTGGTCGCGGTGGTGGTCTTGCTGGCGCGTTTGGCGGCGGGGGCGGTAGTAGCGCTTTCGGTGCGAAGACAGGCGACGTCTTTACATGGATCACCGTCATCCTCGCGGGTTTTTTCATTACGTTGGCGGTTGTTGCTAACTTTGTTTTTGAGCCCGCTGCGCTCGCCTCACCGATCGAGGCACAGGCGACATCGTCTGACTCGCCCGTGCCAACGCCTGTCACCATCCCGCTTGAGGAGGGTCAGGGCATCGGCAAGGTTGAGCTTCTGACCAAGGACGGGAAAGTCATACCGATCGAGACGAAAGTGATCGACAAGGTCAAGGAGAGTATTCCGGATCAGATCGCCGACCCCGCAGGTGATGCGCCGAAGACTGAAGGGGACGCAGGGTCTGCGGCCGACACAGAGGGTAGCGACGGCGGCGAGAAGGATCCGGGCAAATAATGATCCTGTCGATGACGGGGTACGGATCTGCGCAACTTGCGCGTGGAGGCGTTTGTTATGCGGTCGAGGTTCGTACTGTTAACAATCGCTACTTGAAGCTATCCATCAAGCTCCCCGAGCACTTGCAGTTTGCGGAAGCGGCGATCGATAAGCTCCTTCGGAAACGTGTTCTTCGCGGTACGGTTTCGTTCGCGCTTCGCGTGCGGAGCGACGGTGCACCGGTTTCGAGAGTGATCAACATGGCTGCCCTTCAGGCGTACGTTGATACGCTTGCCAAGGTCACAACACCCGGCGACACCAACACGACAATCGATCTTGCGACGCTCGCGACGTTGCCCGGGATCAGCGAAGCCCCCGAGTACGACGAGTCGCAGCGGGAGGCGCAGCTAGCTGTTCTTGCGGAAGTTGCAGGGAGTGCCCTCGACTCGCTCATGGCCATGCGTCAGGAAGAGGGCAAGGCGCTTCGAGCCGATCTGGATGACAATATCTCTCAGGTTCGGGACGAATTGAAAAACGTGTCGTCGCGTGCTCCGCTGGTGGTGACCGATTACAACGAGCGATTAAAGTCGCGGGTCGCGCAACTACTGCAAACGGCGAAGTTGGATTTGGATCAAGAGTCGTTGATGCGTGAGGTAGCGGTCTTCGCGGATCGCTGCGACATTAGCGAGGAATTGAGTCGGCTTGATTCGCACATGGATCAATTCGGCGACCTCTGTAGCCGCGGCGAGCAGGTAGGTCGAACGCTTGATTTTCTGACGCAAGAGATGCTGCGCGAGGCGAACACGATCGGCTCCAAGGCCAACGATGGCGACCTCGCGCGGAGCGTTGTGTTGATCAAGGGTTTGATTGATCGACTTAAAGAACAGGTTCAAAACATTGAGTAGCTGAGCGGCTTCATGAGTGCGACCGACGTGAAAGTTGGAAAACTTATCGTCATCAGTGGGCCATCCGGCGCTGGCAAGACGTCGATCTGCAATGCGCTGTTAGAGCAGTTGCCCAATGCGACGTGGAGCGTTTCTGTTACGACGCGATCGCCGAGACCGGGCGAGCAGGACGGAGAAAGCTATTCGTTTGTGACGCCCGAGGAGTTTGCCCGGCGCGAAGTGCAAGGCGACTTCCTTGAAAGCGCCGACTATATAGGGCAAAAATACGGAACACCGAAAGCTCCGGTTCAGGCGTCACTCGCTGCCGGGCGAAGTGTTGTGATGGAAATCGACGTTCAGGGCGGTTTGCAAGTGGCGAAGCGGATGCCCGAGTCGATTCGGATTTTTGTCTTGCCGCCAGATAGTGCGTCGCTTCGGGCGAGGCTTGAAGGGCGAAATACGGAAGCGAAAGAGCAGTTGCAAAAGAGGCTGGGCGAAGCGGATGGTGAGATTGCCGTCGCGCGCGACAGCGGATGTTATACGCATTTTGTTGTTAATGACGTTCTTGAAGACACCATCGAGCAGGTCAAGAACATTATCGAACAGGAGTGAGACCGGACTATGATCGACGAACTACGGCATGATGATCTGATGAAAAAGGTTGGCGGGCGCTTTAAGCTTGCAGCGTTGATTCAGCGACGCTGGTTGGAGCTGCTGCAAGGTGCCAGGCCAATGGTGGACCCATCCGGTTTGACCGAGATGGAAGTCGTTATCCAGGAAATCGTTGAGGGGAAGGTCGAAATGGAACTTCCCTCAGACGACGAATCGAATGCCGACCAAGACGGATAGACAAACACACGATTTTTCCGATCGTGAAGTCCTCGTTTGTGTGAGTGGTGGAATCGCCGCGTACAAAACGTGCGAAGTCGTATCGCGTTTGGTGCAGGGTGGCGCTGGCGTGACTGTTGCCATGACGGCGTCTGCGCAGCGATTCGTTGGCGAAGTCACGTTTGAGGCGCTTTCCGGTCGTCGCGTACTGACGGATCTTTGGACACCCAGGGATGACGGCGACGTACAACATATCTCTATGACCGAGCGGGCGTCACTCATACTCATTGCGCCCGCGACGGCCAACATCATTGGCAAAATCGCATGCGGTATCGCGGATGACGTTGTTACGACATTGGTCATTTCTGCCGCCTCGCCTGTACTGATCGCTCCTGCGATGAACCCGCGTATGTGGGAAAATTCCGCGGTCCAGACAAATCTCGCGACGTTGAAGACTCGCGGGTTCGAGTCCGTGGGGCCTGGCGAAGGTTGGCTTGCCTGTCGTAGCGTCGGGGCGGGCCGAATGGCTGAACCGACCGAGATTGTTGAAACGGTCGCCTCTCTAATCTGCTAGCCCAGCATTTTGCATTTTTCGGGGCCCCCTCCGAGGCTCCAGCGTTCGTGAAAAAAGGCCACCTGTCGATGTTCTGGGTATTGGAAAAGGATTTCCAGAACTCATGGCAAGAGGCCTATGCGATGAACCTTACATCGACCATGGATGCGTCGATCCAACAGTTCGCTTCGTGTTTTACCAAACCCACTTTTCAGTCCTTCCGTGTGATTGTGGCTGGATGGTTGCTGGGGTCGGGGCGACGAACCGTCACCCACCTTCTGCTGGCGGGCGGCGGACTCAAGATCAAGACCTTCAGTTGCTATCACCGATTCTTCAGTCAGGCACGCTGGACGATCGATTCGATGGACCAAAGCTCGGGCCACGCTCTACGGTCGCCGAGTACGTGTGTGGTATAAGAGTTGCACGGCCTTGTGGTACAACTCGGCGGGCACACGTCTGTTGCGGATCGTCGTCGTGCGTGATCCCTCGGGACGACGAAGGGGCGACTGCTTCTTCAGCACCGACTTGAGCCTGTCGGCCAAGGCGATCCTGGAACTGTTTGCCATGCGCTGGCCGCTGGAGGTCGCCTTTTACAACGCTA
>JAJRUK010000005.1 GCA_024277835.1 Planctomycetota bacterium
CCTCGTCCTCGCCGCCATCGGGTTGCAGTCGATACGCCTTGTCGGGCGTCAGCCGAAGCAGTGACTCGATCGAGGCCCGCGCGCCGAGCGCCGTCCGCGTCTCGATCAGGTTGGACACCACCATGAAAAACGCGATGATCCCCGCCTCTTGATATTCGCCCAGGGCGATGGCGGCTGCGACGGCGAGCGCGACAAGCTCGTCCATGTGCATGTGACCATGCATCAGGCAGGTCAACGCATGCCAGACAAGCGGCGCTCCCAGAAGTAGCGCACCAAGCAGCGCAATCATATCCGAGTAGGGTGTGTGCATACGACCGGTCGCGCTGTTGGTAAGATCGATCTGGAAGAGCGTTTTGGCGACGAAGGGGATGTCGACGATGAACGACGACATCACAAGCATCCCGCCCATCAACGTACCGATCAGGAGAAGACTCGCCTTGCTCGTCTCCGCCTCGATCTCTCGCATGTGACTATGTGCCATTGGTTGTCCTATCCTGCCTTCACAGCCCCCGCCGATTCGATTCATGATCAGACGCGCCCCGTCTTCAGCCCGGTCATTTCCGAGCGACCAAAGACGGCGCAGAACCACCGCCCCACCGCGCGGACGACCAGTTGCGGATACTACGCAGTCCCCACCCGCCTGGTTCGCTTCTGGAGCAACTAACAGTCAGCTTTAGCGGGCCTGTTCTTCCGTCCACCCTTACCAAGGGGGGGATCGAGGGGGGTTGCCCGGGCCACTTGTGTGTTAAGTGCTCAAGAAACGCTTAAAATGGGCAACTCCGCGCACAAAAAAGCCCCCGAACTTCCATTCGAGGGCGATTTAGCTGAATCATTGAGTCGGTGCGCCGGTCAGATCTATCGGTTACTGCCGAAATTGCTGCCGTAGACGATGTAGACGTCGCCAGCATCGCGGCGGCGACCGGCGGATGGATCGTCACCCGGGGCGTTTGGCCCCTGCGGGAAGGTCAGGTCGATGAAGTCCGCCCGTGGGTTACCGATCGCGATATCATCGAATCCGTCGTTGTTAATGTCGCCGATGAGGGCCGCTTCGATCGGGGCAGCCTCGTTGACCGTGCCTTTGACGTAGGGACTCAGGAAAACGATCCCCGGCAAGAGGTCGGAACCAACACCGTTGGATGGGTCGGAGAGGACGTACCCGTTAGCAGGCATATCCTCCATCAGGCGAGAATGACCAAAGACAAGGTAAACAACGCCGAGTCGATCGCGTCCTGCCGAATCCGCCCGCGTCTCGCCGGGGGCAACGATCAGAAGATCGCCGAATCCGTCCTGGTTAAAGTCGCCAGCTGAGTTGACCTGCATTCCCGCCTGGTCGCCAACGCTCCCGCCTCGGAAAATCGCGCCGGGCAGGTCAGTCGTGCCAATCTGGGTGATCGTCCGGTCGCCATCGAGGAACCGACCGCCGAAGATCACGCCAACAAATCCCTCGTCCACCATATTCGCACAGCAGGCAGCATCGTCGGTACCGTGGACGCAACTCGGATCAACCGTGCATTCGTCAGACAAACAGCAGAAGACGCATCGATCATCGTCATCAATATCGCTATCAAAATCGTAGTCATAGACACTACACAACTCGCTGGTCAAAGCGTCATTGCCCACGCGAGTGATACAGTCTTCAAAGCTCACCAGAGAGAAGTCATTCTGATCCACAGTTGAGTCGCCGTTGAAGTCCTGACCGCATGTCGTCCGCGTCACGAATCCACCATCGACCGTTGGCGAGGCGATGAAGATATCATCAACGCGATCGCCGTTCACGTCGCGCGCCGAGGTCTGCGCCCAGCCAATCTGATCGCCAATTTTGGTTCCGCGAATCCGAATCATCGGAGGTCGCAAATTCGGGTTCTCTGCGCTCGCGAGCCGAACGTCACCGACAACGCTTCGTCCGTATATGATATACGAAGCACCGGTGTCCTTGAGGGTCGCCGAACGATTGTTTAGCTTCGCTCCGCATAGAACATCATCAACGCCATCTTGGTTGAAATCGCCGGCGGACTGACCGTCCGTTAGAAAATCGTCCACATCTTCAGCAAAGATGCCAAACGTATCGACGGGTGTGAACGCAGCCCTAGCTACGACAGGCGGCTCGCAAGATCCAATTTGGGTGAGCCTCGGAATCGACGACGCACCGCCCTCATCGGCGACATCGCGCCAGAATACCGCATTGTAGTTCCACCCCGGGAAAACCGTCAGACTCGCCCTGTAGAAAGTGCTCTGAAATTGTGGACTGAAACCAAATTCTTGAGGGGGGTTATCAACAAGGTTCTGAAGGTAGCGCTCATTCATCGGCGCTGAGATGATCACATCGTTCGTACCGTCGGAGGTAACCTCGCCAAGCGTCCCCACACGCTGGCCCCACAACCCGTCACGAGGTTCTTCTGGCATGAACTGGTAATCGTACCAGCCTGCCGTGAGCCGCGCGCCCGCGACGCGACCGACCTCTTCGGGTTCGACCTGCGTCGGGAGCGTTCCGGCAGCTTGGACGACCCCTATCGCGCCATCGTTGTCGGCGCGAGGGAAAATATCAAGCGCTCCAAGGTTGCCTTCGGTGCTGAGATTCTGGGCCTGCTGACCGGAAAGCTCAAGCGCAATCGAAGTCGTATCCAGCCTCGCCTGACGCGGAGTGAACCTCGGACTTGAGTCCCGATTCGTGCTGTTGACGATTACGGCCATCCCGCCAGCGTACCAACCGTTATCGTCCCCGAAGTTATCTTCTGAGAAGTTGTTGACGAAACTATCCGGGTAGCAGAACGCGTTGAACCCCTGCTGATCGCCGGGATCAAAGTCCATCGTCTCCAATGCGCCGTGAACATGCGGCAACCCAAAAAGAAGCTCGGGACGACCGTCACCCGTCGCATCTGGAAAGAAATCAAAATCCGTAATTCCGTCTGTCCGGGCGTTATCGTTCGGGATGATCGCCGTTCGCACGGGCGGTGCTTGCAGGATGACGCCTGGAACCAAAGTGCTCACTGTGTTCGCCGAAATGGTCCCGCCGAAGCGATTGCCCTTCCCGAGATTGCCGTTCTCATCGGCCGTGCCGATCTGCCCGTAGATGAGGTAGGCTTCCCCAACGTTCCCGGCGTTTTGCGGGTTGCCAAACTGAGCAACAATTAGAAAGTCATCCACACCGTCGGCATCGAAGTCAGACCCACCGCCGATCTTCGACCCGAGGTTCGCCCCAGGGTTGAACCCGTAAATCCTGGCCCCGGAGGTGCGACTTCCGATTTCGGCCAGATCAACAGG
>JAJRUK010000082.1 GCA_024277835.1 Planctomycetota bacterium
AGTTGTCGAGGTTCCGACGGGTCGCGGCGAATAGTCCCTCGACGTGTCTCGCCTGATCGGGTTTGAGATGAAGGCGTATTGTTATGTCGCCATGCTTCTGCTCGTGGACTTCATGCGCACCACCAACCAGAACCATCCCCTGTAGGGGAAACGGACTTCGCCATGCGACCCTGTCCGGATCGTTCACAAGGTCCGGGGCAGTTTCGCCGGAGGCAGCGAGCGCGAAACCTGGGATCTTATTGCTCGTCAGCGTAAAGTCCGCCACAAAACCCGTGTTCTTGGGCAAGGAAGGTTCGGGATACCAGTACCCCCCCGCGAGGTAGACGCCGTCTTCGCCGAGATGAGCGTTCATTTTGAAATTGTGAATCTGCCCGGCGACCTCGCCCTCGCTGGCGTCTTGATAGAGCTTGCCTTTGTAATCGACATAGAGCGTGAACGCATCCGCCGGTGCAGCGAGGAACACGTTGTGTCGTCGCGGCGAAGTCGCGTCTTCGCTCGCGACGTCTTGAATGTCCTCTTGCGATTTCGTTTGCAATGACAGAGACGATCGCAGCTTCGCACCCGCGGCGCGGATGGCGGTGATTTTGAGATCAGGGTGAAGCAGCAGCTCGACGGCGACGGGTTCGCCGGCGGGCAGGGGGTTGTCGTCGGTTCGGACAAGGTCGATGGTCGCGCGAGCGGTGATCTCGTGCGACTTCGCGTCGAGTTGAACGTCGAGTCGATACCGCTGCGGTGTGACAGCCATCTTCGGGACGACCGCGCACCCTGTTCCCGTCGCCATCGAGGCGAGACCGAGGAAAAGCGAAAACCATTTTGCTTGCGGTTTCAATACCTTGACGATCATCTGTGTGCCTCCACCTTTCGCGAATCATGAATCGACGCACCCGTTTTATACGGCGGCGAGGCGGGGTTTCCAAGTCAACCGGGTTGTCGAAATGTTGCAAGTGCGTCGAAAAATGACAGGCGGATTCACTTTTTGCGGGGATTTGGGCAAAAGAGCGACCGATTCGCCTTGGCGAGCCGGCCGGGGCGCGTATACTGGACCGTTTCACACCTGCTTGCCGGTGGCGGGCAGACGAGTCGCGGCGGGGTCGGAGCGCGTGGTCGTTCTGATCGGCGGCGATTGTTAGGATCGACGGAGTTTATGGCCAAGGCTGATGCGATTGAGGTTGAGGGTATTGTCGTTGCGGCGCTGCCGAACGCGATGTTTAAGGTGGCGGTGGACGTTGGCGACGACAAGCACCATGTGCTCGCACACATTTCCGGTAAGATGAGAAAGTACTACATTCGTATTCTTCCTGGCGATACGGTGACGGTCGAAATGTCTCCGTATGATCTGAGTCGTGGTCGGATTACCTACCGCCGTTAATCGGCGGCCATCCGAACCGAACCGCGTCTGTAAGGAAGCGATCCACCTGTCGATATTTCCACTTTGTTTGTTACGCTTTGCTTGATAGTTGTGCGCAACTCCTTTTATTGCTCGTGTGACGTTGGGTCTCGCAATGCCATCTCGCTTGACACTCCCGTCGGATAAGCCCCTTGTTATGGGGATTCTCAACGTAACGCCCGATTCGTTTAGCGACGGGGGGGACTACACCGATTGTTCCCGCGCGGTGGATCGTGCGATGGCGATGGTTACGGAAGGGGCTGACGTGATTGATGTTGGTCCGGAGTCAACGCGTCCGGGATCAAAGGGCGTTGACGCGCAGGAGCAAATCCGCCGAGCGATTCCTGTGATCAAAGAGCTGCGATCGCGCAACGACGAAGTCTGCATCTCGGTCGACACGCGCGATGCGGACGTCGCGCAGGCGGCGATCGAGGTGGGGGCGGATATTGTTAACGACATCTCAGCGCTTCGCGACGACGATCGCATGTCACGAGTTCTTGCTGAGTCTGGGGCGTGGGTTGTGTTGATGCACATGCGCGGTGATCCGGAAACCATGCAAGCGGGTGGCGGTCCTCGGTATGATGATGGTGTCCGGGAGGTTTGCGAGTTTCTATGCGAAAGGCGCGACGCTGCCATCGAAGCGGGCATCTCGCGCGAGCGAATTATCCTTGATCCGGGGATTGGTTTTGGGAAACGCGCAGAACACAACTGGGCACTGCTAGGTGCGGTGGAGCGGTTCGTTGCGCTCGGTTCTCCCGTGTTGGTTGGGGCTTCTCGCAAAGGGTTTATTGCTGCGAGCGGCGGGGGGGATGCGCCGAGGTCGCGATTATCCGGTTCGATCGCGTGCGCGGTGATGGCTGCTACAAAGGGGGCGAGCATTCTGCGTGTTCATGATGTGGCAGAAACGGTGGCAGCGATGCGTGTTGTTAAAGCAATCGTACGCCAATCGGACTGCGCCGATTCTGCAGTCCCCCCTTTACCAAGGGGAGATTGAGGGGCGTAGCACGCTACGTCTTGGTTTGCCGCTGCTATAGCAAAGTGATTGCGGGTGTCGGGTGTCGGTCGGGTGTCGGTCGGGGTTCGAGGTCGTGACGCTGCTACGACGTCGCGACCCAGTCTGCCACTGCATCGACGCCTTCGTCGCGGATGGTGCTAACCCGAAAGACCGGTCGGTCGTCGCCGACCGCACCGATGAGCTGAGCTTGCGTCGCGTCCGCACCTGCGAGGTCGCACTTGTTGAGCACAAAACAACTCGCGATTTCCATAATGCCGGCCTTGGAAAACTGAACCGAGTCGCCGCTGTCGGGCATGAGTAGCAAAACGGTCTTATCCACAAGGTCGCGAATGGCAACGTCGCTCTGACCCGCGCCGACGGTTTCGACGACGATATAATCAAACCCAAAACCGTTGAGCGCCGCGATCACGTCGGTGCAATGGGGTGCAAGTGCTCCCTGCGCTCCGCCGGATGATAAACTGCGTACGAAAAAGTCAGTATCTGGCGTGCCCGCCATCATGCGGAGTCTGTCGCCAAGAAGTGCGCCGCCGGTGATGGGGCTACTCGGGTCGATGGCGACGACCGCCACTTTGCTACCCTTGTCGCGAAGGCGGCGACCGAGCTTGGCGATGAATGAGCTTTTTCCAACGCCCGGTGCGCCGGTTACGCCAATGATCTTTGCGTTTCCAGCGGGCGGTTTGAAGTCGGCGAGGTCTTCGTCGTGCTGAATTTTTGTAATGAGCTTTGCGAGCGCCCGGGGGTCGCGCTTTTCGTATCCCGCTCGAACGTCGGCGAGCTTCACTTCCTGCTGACTCGCAGCAAGCTCGCGCAATGCGTCGATGATCAGATCAAGCGGCGAGCCGGGGTTAAACACCGCCGCGACGCCCATCTCTTTGAGTTTCGGTTGGTCCGCGTCGGGAACAATCCCCCCGAGTACGATCGGGATGTGTTCGACGCCAAGCTGCTTGCGGATGCGGAGGATTTCCGGCATGACGGTCAGATGAGCAGCCGACAGCAAGCTCACGCCAACGATGTCCACGTCTTCTTGAAGCGCTGCGAGCATCGTCGCTTCGCACGTCTGCCAGAGTCCGGTGTAGATGACTTCGATGCCCGCATCTCGGAAGGATCGAGCGAGAACTTTGACGCCGCGGTCGTGGCCATCGAGTCCGATTTTTGCGAGAAGAACGCGTGTTGCGTGACCTGCTTGTGTATTGCTCATGGTTTCCCGTGTTGTTTCGGTTGTTGTTACCATTCGGGGCCGCCGCTGTATGCGCCGAAGACGCTTTTCATGGTTTCCATCATCTCGCCGACGGTTGCGTCCGCTTTGGAAGCATCAATAAGGGCGGGCATGACGTTCGCTCCCGTCTTCGCGTCGTCTTTGAGTTTCGTTAGTGCCACGGTGTGACGCTTGGCGTCTCGGTCCTTTTTGAGTTTCTTAAGACGTGCGACCTGCTCGTCTTCGCTCTCCTGTGTGATTCGCAGAATGTCGATTCCGGAGGCTTGGTCTTCTTTGAAGTCGGTGACGCCGACGATCTTCGTCTCGCCCGCGTCTAGCTGCTTTTGCTGCTTGTGTGCAGATTCTGCGATCGCTCTTCGGAAGTAGCCGCGATCAATGGCACTGAGCACACCGCCCATCGCGTCAATCTGATCAAAAATCGCCTGCGCTTTCGCCTCGATTTCGTTCGTGAGTTTTTCGATGAAGTAACTGCCGCCCAGCGGGTCAACGGTTTGGGTTACATTAGATTCGTGGGCGATGATTTGCTGTGTTCGAAGTGCAAGTTTGGCAGCCTCTTGCGTGGGAAGGGCAAACGTTTCGTCCATGCTGTTGGTGTGGAGCGAATTCGTACCGCCCAACACGCCCGCGAGTGCCTGAAACGCGACGCGCACGACGTTGTTCATCGGTTGTTGTTCGGTGAGCGTGACGCCCGCTGTTTGACAATGCATACGCAAAATCCAGCTACGCTCGCTTTTTGCGCCGAAGCGGTCGCGCATGACGTGTGCCCAGATGCGTCGCGCAGCCCTGAGTTTGGCAATTTCTTCAAAGAAGTCGTTGTGGCAGTCAAAGAAGAAGCTGAGTCGCGGTGCGAACTCATCCACGTCCAGCCCGCGCTTGATCGACTCTT
Organism: Planctomycetota bacterium; assembly: GCA_024277835.1. Classification (GTDB taxonomy): domain Bacteria; phylum Planctomycetota; class Phycisphaerae; order UBA1845; family UBA1845; genus JAJRUK01. The sequence continues at coordinate 4,505 of JAJRUK010000082.1, forward strand.
CGACATAAGCCATCCCGTCGGCGAGGGTGAACGCCAGTTCTTCCGCGGCGCTCGCGCCCGCCTCGCGAATATGATAGCCACTGACGCTGACGGTGTTCCACTGCGGCATGTGCTTTGTGCAATACTCGATCGTGTCGGTTACAAGGTCAACGCTCGGTTGAGGCGGAAAAACATACTCATTCTGTGCGTGAAACTCTTTGAGGATGTCATTTTGAAGCGTACCGCGAAGCTTGTCGGGCGAGACGCCTTGTTCTTCTGCAACAGCGATATAAAACGCAAGAAGAATCGCTGCCGGAGCGTTGATCGTCATTGACGTGCTGACCTGGTCGAGTTTGATACCGTCAAACAGGCGGCGCATGTCAGCCAATGAAGAAATCGCAACACCGCATCGACCGACCTCTCCAAGCGAGAGCGGGTCGTCACCGTCGCGTCCCATTAACGTCGGCAAGTCAAACGCAGTGCTGAGTCCGCTCGTTCCTTGTGCGAGAAGATACTTGAATCGCTTGTTGGTGTCCGTGGCGGACCCGAACCCGGCGAACTGACGCATCGTCCAAAGTCGCTGCTGATACATCGTGCGATGAACGCCGCGTGTGTACGGAAACGACCCAGGTTCGCCCAGTGCGGTGGTCGGGTCGAACGCAGGGATGTCGTTCGCGTCAACGAATGGTTTATCCGACGAATCTTTCGTCTCGGTGTTTGCGGAATCGGCGTCTGCTCGTGAGATCATCGTGTGTTTACTCCATCCAGCGCGCCGGGCGCTTTTCGATAAAGGCTATCATCCCCTCGCGTGCTTCGCGTCCTTCGAAACATTGTAGAAAAGCTCCGGTGTCGTCAAAATCTCGCGACGCGCGTTTGATCGAAGCGACAGCTCCGGGCGATGCGCGATAGAAAGCTTCGCAGAATTTTGGAAGGCGCGCATCCAAATCCTCGACGGAGTTGACTGTCTCATCGACGAGTCCCCAGTGTTGCCCATCCTCAGCGGAGACGGACGTTGGATTCAACAAGAGTCGCTTTGCTCTTGCGGACCCGACAAGTTTCATGAGGCGGTTGATACCTCCCCACGGCGGAATCAGCCCGAGCGAGACTTCGGGGAACCCGAGCTTGGCTGTTTTCACAGCGATGCGAAAATCGCAAGCGAGGGCAAGCTCAAAACCAGCGCCGAGCACCGTACCGTGGATCGCCGCAACGGTGATCGAAGGCAGGGCGGCGAGGTCCGCCAGGATTCCCTGGCCTACGGTTGCGTACTCGCGAGCGGTCTCGGCGTTGAGGCGCGCGATTTCTCGAATGTTGGAACCGGCGATGAAGACTTTGCCCTCTGCGCGGATGGTCGTCGTGCGCACGGTTGGGTCGCCCTTGAGCTGAACGATGATCGCCCCCAGGGATCGAAGCACATCAGCAGTAAGAACGTTGAGTCCTTCGTCTCTTGAAAACGTGATGAGTGCGCGAGAGCCCTCGAATTCGAGGGAGACGCGCGTTTTAGTCGTAGGAGTAGAAGCCATGTTTCGTTTTTCGCCCCATTCGTCCAGCCTGCACCATCTTACGCAAAAGTGGGCACGGGCGATAGCGATCCTCTCCAAGGTCGCGGTGGAGGACTTCCAGGATGAAAAGGCAGACGTCTAGGCCGATGAGATCGGCGAGGGCGAGGGGCCCCATCGGGTGATTCATGCCGAGTTTCATGATTGTATCGATCGCGTCGGGTTCGGCGACGCCGTCTTGAAGCGTGAAAATCGCCTCGTTAATCATGGGCATCAAAACGCGGTTGGAGACAAAACCGGGGTGGTCGTTGCACTTGACGGGCGTCTTTCCGACGGTCTCCGCGATGGCGATGGTCTGCGCGACCGTCTCGTCACTGGTTTGGAGTCCTTTGACGACCTCGACGAGCTTCATCAGCGGGACGGGGTTGAAAAAGTGCATGCCAATGAAGCGATCGGGTTTTTCCGTCTGAGCGGCGAGCTGCGTGATGCTGATGCTTGAGGTGTTGGTCGCCAGAATGCCGCCGTCGGCGACGAACTTCTGCACTTCTTGAAGTATGGCGATCTTGATATCAGGTTTCTCGGTCGCAGCTTCGATCACGAGGTCGCAGGGAGTGAGCTTGGCGGTCGCATCGACAGTGTGCAATCGCTCTTTCGTCGCGGCAACGTCGTCTGCCTCCATCCTGCCTTTTTCGACCGCCCGATCGAGCATTTTGTGGATGCTGGTGACCGCAGAGTCGAGCGCCGCAGGGACCGCGTCGTGAAGGAAGACTTCGTAGCTCGATTGTGCAAAAACCTGGGCGATACCTCGTCCCATCGTTCCCGCGCCGATGACGATGACTTTGTTTGTAGACAACTTGATTGCCCTCTCGTGTTGTATTCGTCGTGGAGGCGCGATGAACAGTTGCGCGCCAATGTTTCTTTGCGCAGCGCAATCGGAAACCTACGCAAGCGCTCGTGCAATGACCAGCCGGTGAATCTCGCTGGTTCCTTCGTAGAGTTCCGTGATCTTCGCGTCGCGCAAGAGGCGCTCTACGGGGTAATCGTTGCAATATCCGTAACCGCCAAATACCTGGATCGCGTGATTCGCGGCGCTCGAGCATGTTTCGCTTGCAAACAGTTTCGCCATCGCCGCCGCTTGCGCATAGTCGCGTTTTTGATCCTTGAGCCACGCCGCCCGGTAGATCAAAGCGCGGGCGGCTTCGACGCCAACTGCCATGTCGGCGAGCTTGTTTTGGATCGCCTGGAACTTGCCAATGGGCTTGCCGAACTGGACGCGCGTCCCTGCGTATTTCACCGACTCAAAGAGGCAAGCCTGGGCAATCCCCAGCGCCTGCGCAGCGATACCGATGCGACCGCCGTTTAATGTATTCAGTGCAACGTGAAGTCCGTGACCCCTTTCGCCCAGTAGAGCGTCTTTGGGGATTACGCAATTCTCAAAGATAAACTCAGCCGTCGATGAACATCGGATGCCCAGCTTCTTTTCGAGCTTGCCCAGACGCACGCCGGGGTGGTCGGTTCGCAGGGCAAATGCGCTGAGGCGATGTTTCGGGTCGTCCGGGTCGCTGACCGCGATGAGGACCATGACACTCGCTTCTTTGCCATTGGTGACGAAAATTTTCGTCCCATCAAGGTGCCAACCATCGTCTTTCAACTCTGCCCGACAAGTGGCAGCCCCCGCGTCGCTTCCGCTTCCGGGTTCTGTTAGCGAAAGGCATCCAATCGTTTCGCCGGTCGCCATCCCCGGCAAGTATTCCATCTTTTGTGCATCGCTACCGAATTCCATGATAGGATCGACGCAAAGCGATGTATGTGCGCTGAGCAGGACACCCGTTCCGGCGCACGCTTTGGAGATTTCCTCCACGACGATTGTTGATGCCATGGTCCCGAGTCCTGCGCCGCCGAATTGCTCAGGGATCGTAATGCCAAACAGCCCCATCTCCGCAAGTTGCGAGATAAGTTCGGGCGTCATCGCGGCGTTTTCGTCGCGCAGTGCAGCACCCTTGGCGACCTCTTTAGTCGCAAAGTCTTGAATTTGCTCCTGCAACATTCGCAGGTCGTCGTCGAGTTCAAAGTCCACTTGCGTCGCTCTCCCTAGCTTTCTAACAGGTGACGTGCAATGACGATCCGCTGCACCTGACTCGAACCTTCACCGATTTCGCAGAGCTTCGCGTCGCGCATGTACCGCTCGACGGGGAAGTCCTTTGTGTATCCGTTACCGCCGTGAATTTGGATTGCATCAAGGCATGCTTGCGTGGCCATCTCGGTTGTTTGCAGCTTGGCCATGGACGCTTCAATGTTACTGGGTTTTCCAGCGTCAGAGAGGATGGCTGCTTTTCTTGTGAGCAGGCGACCCGCGTCAATCTGCATGGCCATGTCCGCCAGCATGAACTGAATGCTTTGGTGATTGAATATGGGCTTGCGGAAGGCGACGCGCTCTTTGGAATAGGCGAGTGACTCATCCAACGCGCCTCGTGCAAGCCCCACTGCCATCGCGGAGATCGTAATCCGTCCGCGTTCGAGAACTTTCATGGCGTCGATAAACCCGCCGCCGAGCTGTCCGCAGAGATTTTCCTTTGGGATGCGGCAGTTGTCGAACATCAGCCCGACCGTGTCAGACCCTCTCATGCCAAGCTTGTCTTCTTTTGGTCCAATCTCAAAACCTGGAGCGCCGCGCTCGACGATAAAGGCACTGATCCCCTTGGGGCCTTTCTCCGGATCGGTGATCGCCATAACGACATAAATGCCAGCGTAGTGGCCATTGGTGATCCACTGCTTCGCGCCGTCAAGAACCCACTCATTGCCATCGAGTTTCGCCGTCGTGGTCAAAGCGGCTGCGTCGCTCCCACAGCCAGGTTCGGATAGTGCCCAAGCGCCGAGGTAGTCGCCAGCGGCGAGTTTGGGCAGATACTTTTTCTTCTGGTCATCGTTTGCCCCGATGAGCAGGTGGGCGGTGCAAAGCGCGTTGTGAGCATCGAGCATCAGCGCCGTCGCGCCACAATGTCGCGCGATTTCCTCCATAAGGACCGAAGCGCCAAGGTCGCCAAGTCCAACGCCGCCATATTCAGGCGGGGTGAAAACGCCGAGAAATCCAAGTTCCGCGAGCTTCGCCACAGTATCACGTGGAATATCCGCTTCGCGGTCCCACTGGCGGGCGTTCGGCGCGATATGCTCCGCCGCGAACTTGCGGGCCATGTCTTGCAGGGCAATTAGATCATCAGGAAGGTCAAAGTCCATCGGTATACTCGTTTTCTGGTTTTCTCTTCTGTGGGGCCAACTCCCCACGCCCGCCCCGACCTTATTCTGTCGATGGGCCGGGAACGAATTCTACTTCAAACAGGCGAAACCGTCACGAAATCACCGTCTCGCGCGGACGCGGTCGTCCTGTTAATTCTTCGCTAGTTCACGGGCGATGACGATCCTCTGCACCTCGCTCGTGCCTTCATAAATAGACGTTATTCTCGCGTCGCGATACAACTGCTCGACCCTGCATTCCTGAACATATCCCGTGCCACCATGAACCTGCACCGCACGATACGCAATGCGGTTCGCCGCTTCCGACGCGTACAGCTTGGCCATGGATGTTGCGCGGCGGTCAAACTCGCCGCGATCGATCCCAACGGCGGCTCGCCAAATGAGCGACTTGGAAGCTTCCAACTCGACGCCGCTATCGGCGATCATATTCGAGACCGCCTGGAATTTTCCGATGGTTTGGCCAAACTGCTCGCGCTCGCGGGCGTAACTGACCATTTCGGTGAGGCACGCCTGGGAAATTCCGCTCGCCTGCGCGGCGATCCCGACCCGACTTTTGCCCAGACTCGACAGGGCAACCTCCAACCCCTGATCTTTGCCGCCAATGAGCCGGTCGGTCGCTACGAATACGTTGTCAAAGTTGACGACCGCCGTCTTGCTGCCGCGTATACCCATCTTTCCGTGGATTTCGTCGATCGCGAGTCCGTCTGAATCGCGTTCGACGAGAAGGGCACAGAACCGGTCCTTGTTCGCGGCATCGTCGAGCTTACAGATCGTCAAAAACCATCGGGCGGAAAGCCCGTTGGTGACCCACATCTTTTCGCCCGTGATGCGAAACCCGCCATCAACCTCAACCGCCGTCGTCCGCGCGCTGGATGCGTCGCTGCCAGCGCCCGCCTCTGAAAGACAAAACGCGGCAAAATTGTCGGCAGAACCCCAGTGGGTCAGAACCTCGCTATGGATAGACTCGCCAGCAAAACGCTCAAGGATATCGCCGACCTGCGTGTGAACACCGATCGTCACCGCCGTCGCGGGCGACGAGACAGCCAATTCATGGATAATCGCGGCGTACGTGTGATACGCACAACCCAAGCCCCCCTCTGACGTCGGTACGACGAGGTTCATCAACCCCATCGCTGCGAGCTTTGGCAGGATGTCATCGACGCACCCCTCCCCGCGGTCCCACGCCCGGTCAAGCGGGAGCAGCTCATTCCGCGCGAATTTGCCAACGGCCCGGATAAGGGCGCGTTCATCCTCGCTCAATGTGATGTGGTCTGGTACTAATGACATCGAGGCCTTTGGGCATCTACTAATTGTGATATCGTGTCGGGCACCCAAGCGGGCTGTTCTGACGCAGCCCGACGGGTCTCGCCCCGCCCCTCGTCAATCGGTAGGCGGGTCCAGAGTATAGTGATAAATGGGCGAGAACGTCAATTCCGGGGGCGGTCGTTTCTGGGGAAGTCAGCGTCTCGACGCGGGCGGAAGCACTGCGTATTATGGTTTGAACTCGCTGGAAAGAGTTAATTGGGCGGGGCGGAGTAGATTCATCGTTCTTCCGGTTTTCAAAGGAAATAGGATATGTCCAGAATGGACGATACGGTTTTGCCTGAGCTTGCGGCAGAGCCATTGTATGTCTGGAAAATCGTAGGTGCCGAACGCGGACAGCTTCTGGTCTTGTCCGAAGATGTTTTTTACTCTTGCGATCTGGCGATGGAGGAGCTGGACGAGCAAGGGAACGCGCTATTGCATGATGGCACCCCACCTGACGAAGTTCTTGCCAACTCGAACAAGATCAAGCTGAAGAAAATTATCTCCGTCAGCGGGGATGAAAAACGGTTAACCATGGAGATCAGGTACGCTGGCCTCATGGGGGGCGCATCATTCGAGGCCACACTTCCGTCGCGCGAGTTACAGGACGACATCTTCACTGCCTTTCGCGCCCGGTTTGGAGCGAAATGTACGTACCGTCGGAAAGTGATGAGTGCTGGGCGTGCTCTTGTTGCGCCGATTCTTGCCGCGTGTCTCTCGTTGGGTGCTGCCTATTTTATGGCTTATGGCGGCGGCCTAGACAACACCCATGCTACGGGACGGAATCGGGCGATGAAAGCCATCTTGATGAAACTGCTTGTCGCAGTCGGACCGGCGGGAATACTTGCGATTGGCGTGCTCTGCGCTGGCTGCTGTGTGTGGTGGGGCGTGCGCCGTTACAGAAATCCACCCGTCCAGGTCAACATTCGTCCATAATATTCGTTCACGAACTATACCATTGTCCCGTGTCGTGTGTGGTCATGTAGGTCAGGCTTGTTGCAGTGGTCTGGGTCGCCGGTCCCAGCCAAGTCGCGTCGCGAGAAAAAGTTCGGCGGTCGTTTGGCTACAAAACTTCTGGGTCTAACCGCTACGGGTCGGCGTTAAATGGTTTCTGGCGTGGAATCGTTCCGCGCGATAGCATTTCCTCCATGCACTACGTTGACCCACACGTTCATATGGTCTCTCGGATTACGGATGACTATGTTCGCATGTCGCGGGCGGGGTGTGTGGCTGTGGTTGAGCCGGCGTTTTGGGCGGGATTTGACCGGGGGTCTGCCGCGGCGTTCGCCGACTACTTCGGTCAACTCACCGAGACGGAACCGGCGCGGGCTGCTCAGTTCGATATTCATCACATGTGCTTCTTGTGCATCAATGCAAAGGAAGCGGAGAATGTTTCGCTTGCGCGCGAGGTGATTTCGATCATCCCGGAGTTTCTCGATCGACCCGGCGTGTTGGGGATCGGCGAGATCGGTCTCAACAGGAATACCAAAAACGAAGTCACGATTTTCGAAGAACACGTTGACCTCGCCGCCAGAACGGATGAGCTGATTCTTGTCCATACCCCGCACCTTCAAGATAAGTACAAAGGGACACGGATGATTCTCGATATTCTGCAGAACGATTCACGAATCAAACCCGAGCGCGTTTTGATCGACCACGTCGAGGAGCACACGGTCAAGCACGCGCTCGATGCGGGATTCTGGGTGGGGATGACGCTTTACCCTGTGACCAAGTGTACGCCAGCGCGAGCAGTTGACATCATCGAAGCGTACGGCGACGAGCGGATTATGGCCAACAGCGCAGGCGACTGGGGACCAAGCAATCCGATGAACATGCCGGACTTCATCCGCACACTTCGTTCCCGCGGGCATGACGCAATGGCAATCCACAAGATCGCCTACGAGAATCCGTTGCGATTCATGATGCAGTCCAAACGCTTCAACTTCACACCACCGATCCCCGTGCGGGGGAATGAGAAATAGCGAATAGCGAATGAAGAGGCGAGAGAGCGGGGACTTATCCTCCACTTGCCGCTTCAAGAAGTACGGCCATTGCCTCCGGGGCGATTTTCTGCAGCTCGCGAACCACTTTGATTGATTGCGATATCTGCCTCAATAGGTCGAGCATCCTTTGAATGGGTGTTTTCTTCTTCGGGTCCGCCCGACCTGCGGCGGCTTTGACTTGCGGCGCATTTAGAAACAGCGCGCCCCACGAGGCCAGCACAGCGTCTTGTAGTCCGTCTGTGCCACGAATCTGATAATAAAGAAGTGCGTCTCGCACTGCATTGAGGTGCCCACTCAACGTCTCCTTCAGTTCTTGCGGAACGCCAGACTCTAGTATTTCAGAAATCAGGCCATCAACCTCCGTTCGCCATTCTGAGATTTTCTCCGTCTCGACGACTTGCTTCTTCAAGTCGCTGGCGCAAATATATGACGCGAGCGCTAGCGCGGTTAGGTTTCCCGAAAACACCTTCGCTCGGGCGGCCCAAGTCTCGTCCAGGTTCATGCTCGCGACCGTGGCGAGCAAGATCGGGAATGGGTCTTGGAAGTCAGTCGCTTCAGCGCGGTAGAACTCTCGCTGAGCCGTTCCAAGTTGGCCAAGCAACAGCGACAGGCGGTATCGGATTTCAGTGTCGTCGTTGGCAGATATTCCGAATGTCGCAGCCCACGTTTGTCGGACATTTTGGTTCGGAGGTTGCTGCATTGCCTTTCTGAGGAGTATGAACGCTCTTCCGGCCGCAGTGTCATGTCTTATGTTGGCATTCTTTTCCATGCTACATATTATATGCGTTCGTTGGCAAAGTCGGCAACCCAAGACTCAGGCTGTAACTTGCGAAACGGTCTTGAGGCGAAACCTTGGTCCGATTCGCTCCTGAAGGCTGAAAGCCTCTTCTTCAGTAGCCGGTGGCAAGTCCGCCCCAAGGCGGACGCCGCCGCCTGCTACTCTACGTCAGCCTTCCAGGCTGGATCGATGGGGATTTCGCGATGACGCGATGGGTTTGTTGGGCGGGATCACGCGGAAGAGTCTTCGGGGCGGATCGGGGAGGGGGTTTGCTTCCTGCGTATCGTCGTAGAGCAATTCCAGCGGCAAGTCTTCGCGCCAGGAGTTCGTATAGACCGGGCGATAGTAGACGTAGTCGATCTTGTGTTCGTAGAGTGCATCGGCGGTTGTGTTGCGATCGGTTTCAATGGCCCAGTGGTTGGGTGAGATGACGTCAAGGTCAAGTCTCTTCCCCAAGAGGGGGTACGTCGCGTAAGGCGACGCAAGGTTGAGAATCCGCGACCCGGGCGGAAGATCGTCGATCATCGCGGGGATTTCGTAAAAGTCGGCGCGCGTCCAGACGTTGTCTTTGATGCGCCCGGCGATGGCATGCGCGGGCTTGAATCCGGCGATCGTGGCTGTCGTTGCGAAGGCAATCGTGACAAGCGCCGGCAGCGCTCTTGGGAAGACCTTGCAAAGGCGATCGAGCAGAAGCGCCGTCAGCGACGTCGCAATCAGGACGCAGGGAAGAACGAATCGAAGATTCTCTCGGAAAAACGTGAGCAGGGCGACGACGCCAATGAGTGCGAGGATCGCATACGTTACGATCCACCGATCGCGCCAGCTTCTTCGCTCTTGTCGAAGAAAACCGGTCGCAACAGCAAGAATCGAAAGGGGTACGAGCATCGCGTACGGCGCGCCGAAGGCGTTGTTCACGCTGTAGGGGTAGCCCGTTCCGGAGTACTTCTGTTCTCGCCAGGGATAGGGAAGCCAACGTTCGAGTTTCTCAGCGATCGGGCGTTTCTCGAAACATGGCATGCTGTCTGCGTTGAAACCGGGCAGTATCTCGTGCCCTGCCACCTCGACGGCCAGCGGATACACCGGGTTGTTCGCCTGAACCGTGCCGCGCGCGAACCAGTAGATCGAACACGGCAGACATGCGACGGAAAAGAGAGCCACGGCGAAGATCGGGCGAGGCTTGCGCGGCGCTTGTCCGGGAATCCGAAACCATTCCGCACGAACAATCACGACGGCGAGGAAAAAGACCAACACCAGAAACGTCGTCTTGCTTCCCAACGCGACCCCGGCAGACAACCCCGCGAGCGCGATGAGTCCCCATCGAGCATTCGAGGTCGGTGCCCGCGTCGCCCAGACAATCGCCAGCACCGAGCATAGCCACGCGGACGCGGCGTACATATCGATATAGCTCGAAAAGCTCTGGAACAAGACGATCGGAACGCTCAGCGCTACGCACGCGCTAACCGCAGACGTCTTCGCGCTCGCACCGATCTGACGGGCGAGGGCATAGATCGCCGTGCCAATAAGAAGTCCGTACGGTAGCGCCGCTACGTTGACGAGTGACTCGAGTTTTGCCGCAAGTAGAAGGGCTGGGATGATCATCCCGTTTTCAGGCAGCGATTGAAGTCGCAAACCGACGACGAGGTCCATTCGCCCGGTCCGCATCCACTCGACAGCGATGGGCAGGTGATAGTGAAGCCCATCAACCCCGGTCGGGTATCGCGTCAATGCGTCGAGCAGGAACAAGGTATAGAGTGCGACGACGATCGCGGCGACCCACACCCATCGGCCCAGCCAAGAGCGATCAACTGTTGTTCTGGTTTCCGCAATCGGTGGCAGACTTTCGTCGTGAATAAATCGATCGATGGCTGCGCTGGTCGCCATCGTGATTAGGACGAAGAAAATCGCGATCGCAGGCGTTGAGACGATCCCGGTGTCGGTCGCAAGCGTGATCAGTGCAACGAAATGCGTCGCGGCTACGATCCCGGCGGTCGGTAGGATGAAGGCGAGCGTCGCGGAGCTTACCGGATCGACGACCGCGCAGCGACAACACCATTTTTTACCCGTGCGCCATGCAAGAATGGCCGTGATCGCGATGACAAGTAGTGAAATGAGCTGCATGGATTCGGTCTATCCGAGGAATTTGCCTGTAAGGCGGATGAGTTCGCTGACCAGGGCGCGAACGGACAGAGAGAACCCGAGATAGGCGACCAGGCTGAGCGCGCAGAGGATTAGGGCGATCCGTTCGCCGACCGAAGATGTCGCGGATTCGCGATTCAGACTCTTGGATGCTGGTGACTGGCTAATCATGTTTCGTATACGCTTGGGTCGGTCGCAGCCGTGCATTCCCTTTATGTACCGACTATCGGGTGCGATAACTGCAGTCCTCAACTACCGCTGGCGGCGAAATGTCGTTCGTTTTGTCGGCGGCGCGATAAGTAGCGCATCGTTGCGCGTTCGTTATGGTCTTTGCCCATTCGCGACTCGGTTTTGGTCCGATAGCGTCGGCTTCGACCGTGGCCGGGGGAGGTTCTTGGCAGCGTTTGGATGTTATGGGTCGGTTTTGTATACTCTCGCGAGATGGTTATCGCTCGTGGCGCGTTGAACTGAATAATCGGTCGTCGGGTTTTCTGGAGTGTCTTGCCTTATGGTCTTGGAAAGCTTCATGGTCGCGGCCTTGTCATTTTTTTCAGGGGCGATGGGTGAGGTCGGGGTTGGGGTTGGGGTCGGGGACCACGGAGCGAGCGGCTCGAAGTACAACCCCTGGACAGATTCAGCCCGCTACGAGCTGACGTACCGCGTTGAGTGTTCGTCGCTTGGCGAAAAAGAGGGGCGGTTACGATTGTGGATCCCGCTGCCGCGGACGGACAGCTTTCAGCGGCTTGTGCGTTACGATGTTGACGCGCCGGTCGGGTTTGCGGAACTAACCGATGATTTCGGCAACCGGATGCTCTATCTGCAACCCAAGTCGGGGGACTCGAGTGCGAAGGACGTTGTTGTTCGCATGTTTGTCGAGCGGAAAGTGGCGAGGACGCTCGTGTCGGCGTCGTCTGCGAGCGGGATCGACGATCCAGCCAAGTACCTGGGGGCGACCAGTAAGGTTCCGCTTGGTG
>JAJRUK010000083.1 GCA_024277835.1 Planctomycetota bacterium
AGTACGACGCGACATGGCTGAACGTTGGTTGGTGTTTTCAGAGCTGTCGTCATGCGCCAACCTCGTTGACCGCCGCGCCGTTAAGAAGAAGCGGAACAATTTCGTCTGCACTTTGTTCGCGCATGTTCAAGACATCAACGCCCGCGTCAGGAAGCGGAGCACCGGCTGCGTGGAACAACCACTTCACCGCGCGAGGGAAACAGGCGGCGATTCTCACGTCGCCCGACCCCGCGATGCGCTCAAGCGCAGGGTCTTTTCTCGAGGACATCTCGCAAAGGTCTGCCACAGAATCAAACGCAACGCCCGACGCACACAGCTTGGAGAGCACTTCGTTCTTCGTCTCAACGGGCACGACCCGGGCGTAACTACAGTTGCAATAGACGATTCTCGCAGACCCAGATTGCGCCGACGACCCCGAACGCCCATTGCTGTTCGCGTTTTTCTCCGACATTACTGCGACACCTCGACGCGGTGCGTTGGCATTGGTTTGCCCGGCCGAAAATGCTCAAGGTGTTCAACCGTAAACGAAACGCCGTGCTTTGCCTCGGTCTCACGCGAAAGTACCGCCGTTGTCGCCGTGTTCAAGACTTCCGGGTCTGCCTCTGCGCGAATGTTGATAATCAACTCGCCACCGCCGACCCGATCAAGCAGCGTCTCGCGCTGATCGACCGTGTCATCGCTACCGACCAAACTGACGGCTGCGAGACTTCCCTCGGTGTCGCCAGCGTCCAGCGTCATTTTAAGATGAGCAATCTCATGTCCGTCCGCCACGATGTGCGAGCGAAGCTGCTCTGCAAGATCACCGAGCATCGCGTTGGCATCAAAATCCGCCTCGCATGAAACGTGAACGGTGCAGTTCAGCCATCCAAGAAGCGCTTCCCCAGCCGCGTAGTGTTCATAGTCGATGTCCATTGTCGTCGAGTCCGTAGACTCAGCATCCAGGACACGCGCGAACCAGTCGTCAAGACCGTTACCATCACGAGCGGAACACTCAATAACCGTCGCTCGCGGAAATTCCGCCCCAAGGTGCGCGGCCAGCTTCTCTCTCATCGCGTCGTCAATCGTATCGCACTTATTGATGACAATCAGGTCCGCCTCTTCCAACTGCTTGCGATAGACGTAAGCAACTTTCGAGGAAAAGGACCGCCCTTCTGTTAGCCCCAATACCCTGGCGCAACGACTCGGATCGACAAGCACGCTCAGCGGTGCAACGGTAAACTGGTCCCCGTAAATCCGTCGAAGTGGATAGCTAACGGTCGCAACAAGATCGGTACAACTACCCACCGGCTCTGCGAGAAACACATCCGGTCGCGTCTTCTCGGTCAAGCGGTTGGCCGCATCGACCAGCGAGTTAAATCGACAGCAAAAGCACCCGCCAGCGATCTCCTCAACATCGAACCCCTTGGATCGAAGCATGGTCGTATCCACCAACCCCGTGCTCTGATCGTTGCTGATCAAACCGACGCGCAGGCCTTGGTCTCGCGCGAACTGACCGAACTTCGCAAGGGCGGTCGTCTTTCCCGCGCCGAGAAAACCGCCGATCATAATATAATGAGCTTTGGAGAGTGTTCCTGCGATCATCCGCCCGTCTCCAGCATTTTGTCAATGGTCGAGTCTAAAATGTTCACGTACCCGTTCACGTCAACGGCGTCGTCAGGCCTGATCCCGTTGATTGCGTACAACCAACCGCGTCCGTACGAATCAGTTTGAACGATCGCGATGTCGTCCGAAAGATCGGGGTTTCCCCCGGCGAACGTTCCGTCCATCGGGCAAAACAAATCCGTCACCGCCTTGAAGCCCTCCACCCAGCCGACGATCTCGCCCTTGCGAACCGCACCGTCCAACTCAACTTCATAGTCAAGCTCAACGGGTTCGCCAAGCATTCGCGTCGCGAACTTCGTAAACCCGATTCGCCAGACGCCCGCCTCTTGCTCCATGAGCCACGAGTGACTTGGTGTATAGAGACGATCCGCACGAAGTCGCGTGGAAAACCGCGATCGCTTGTATTGGACGTACATCTGTTCCACTATGGAAAAAGTGCATCCTCTCGACTGACGTAACGATCCTCGCGCCGGCCACTCTGCGCGATTGACGACTAGACTCTCCGGCGATCATACGCTAATCGACGACGCGATGCGCCTCAAGTTCGGCGAAACCGACAACGCATTACAACTTTCGCAGGGGGCTTTCGGGCCTCGACCGGTATATCAGCGTTCCTCGAAAGCCGTTGGTGTCGATGTCTCAAGACCGCGAGTCCTCGAGGGTTCCCCGCAAGTAAGAAATTGTCCCGAACAAGCCAGACCTAGCGCATGGGCGCTGCTTTCGTGACGAGATCGATACATTTCCGCAATCCACCAGTCCGGCACACGGCTTGCAGCCCGCCTCCGTGGTCTACGATTGTCGACCCGTCTTGCGGGAGCGTTGATATGCTGACCTCTCGAATACCACCGGGTGGCCTGCTGATGCGCATGCTGTCCTGTTCCGCCTTGTTGGGCGTATGCTCTGAGCTTCTTTGGGCACAGTCGATCGCCACTTGCACCAGGTGCCATAGCGAGCAGG
>JAJRUK010000084.1 GCA_024277835.1 Planctomycetota bacterium
ACCCCGGCCACCAGCAGCAGGATAATCATGTCGCCGACCGCCCACCGACCGTCGCTGAGAATCTGCAAGGGGCGGTAGTATTTCATCAACCCCAGGAACGACAGGCTCGCGAACCCCTCGCTGAACATCGCAAGTGTCTGCATTGCGAACGAAGCAACCACAACCGCAAACGCCGCCCCGATCGCCAGGCTGCGGCGATCGCAAAGAGACGAAACAACCCGCGCGACCGCCCCGACACACAGATAGACGCACACCATATTGGCAGCCACCGCGATGCGCGGGAGAATCGCTACCGGCGCGTCGCTTTTCGATATGAAACCACCGATCACGTTCCCCGCAAAGGCGAATCCCGCCAGAACGCATCCCCAACCGATCCACACGAACGTATCGCTGACGAGAATGCTCGACCGTCGAACCGGAAGCGAGAGCAACACGTCCATCGTTCCGTGCTCGATCTCCGCCGCCGGCACGCGTGTGCAAAACATGATCCCGTGCGCCCAAAGCAAAGAAAGCACGGCTGGATGCACCCACGGGAAGGCTGAAAACGCTTGGGGTCCGATCTGATCGCTGACTTCAGTGCCCAACATCGCCGCGATCACGTATCGTACGAATTCGAGATGCTCGAGGATCGCCCCCAACCCTTCTTGGAAGTTCGGCAGAATGATCGCAAGCAGTATCTGGAATGCAAACAACCCGGCTCCGAAGAACATCGTCCCCGCCCACGTTTCCAGAATTGTCTTGCGAATCAGTCCGCGGTTCATTGTGCGACTCTATCGATAGAAACCGTGAAACACTTCCGTCAAGTCAGGCTCGCCGATCGACAGATCCTCGATCATGTCGCGTACGGTCGCTGCCCATGCGATCAGCTCAGGCATCGTCCCCGAGAGCGTTCCGGACCATTCCGCATCCGTTCGTCGGTCGAGTTCAAGCGGTGGTGTGGGCGCGTTCGCTGTATCACCGGCGTTTCGCCATCGAATCGTAACGCGTCTCGCCGCCCGCTTGCGAAGCGCGGCGATTGAGTCTTCCGCGACCAGGCGTCCTTCACGAAGGATCGAGACGCGGTCGCAAAGTCGCTCGACTTCGCTCAACGTATGCGATGATAGGAAGATCGTGTGCCCCGCGGCGGCGAGTTGCCGGATATGATCGTGCAGTTTCTCCTGCATAATCGGATCAAGAGAGGCGGTTGGTTCGTCGAGGATGAGGAGTTTCGGCTTGTGCGCGAGGGCAAGAACAATCCCCAGCTTCTGCCGCATCCCTCGCGACATACTCCGCACCAACACGTCAACATCCAGCCCAAACTCTTCCGCCAGCATCAATCCCGATGCAACGAGGTCCATCCCCCGAACCGATCCGAACAGATCGAGGGCCGTTCGCGCCGTCATCCAAGAATAAAGTCGCAAGTCGCCGGGCAAATAGCCAACGTTTCGCTTGATCGTATCGCTCGCTGCCCAGCAGTACTGCCCGAGCGCGTTCGCGCGCCCCTCGGAGGGTTTGAGGAATCCCATGAGCACGCGAATCGTCGTCGTCTTCCCGGCACCGTTGGGGCCGAGAAAACCGTAGACGGACCCCGCCGCGACGCGCAATGAAAGCTCCGAAACGCCAATCCGCGTCCCGTACCGCTTCGTCAATCTGTCGATCGCGATTGCATCCATCATTGCCGTCGCCAAGCGTATCCGCCCAGACTCCACGCGTCGACCGAGCCCTGTGGGCGTTCGCAGCCAATTGACGCAAGCGACGCTCGATCTCAAGATGGGCTTTATGCCGATTATCACCCTCACAACCGACTTCGGGACCGTTGACCACTACGTCGCATCAATGAAGGGCGTCATCTGGACGATCGCCCCTGAAGTGAAAATCGCAGACGTCACTCATGACGTTCCACCCCAAGATATCGCCCATGCCGCGTTCGTCCTCTGGCAGGTCTGGTCGAGCTTTCCGGCGGGGACGGTTCATGTGGCGGTTGTTGATCCCGGCGTTGGTTCGTCGCGGGCGATTCTCGTCGGGCAGTACGCCGATCGCTTCGTCATCGCCCCGGACAATGGGCTGATAACTTGGATTCACCGCGACTTTGGCGGACAAGCGCTTCATGCCGTCGAAGACTCGCAGTACTTTCTTCCTGACCCGTCGAACACGTTTCACGGGCGGGATATTATTGCTCCGGTCGCTGCCCATCTGGCTAACGGTGTCTCGCTCGAACGGTTTGGTCCGCCTTTGAAGACGCCTTGCTTGTTAGATTCGCTCCGTCGCGCGAGCTGTGAAGGCGATGCGCTCGGCGGGAGGGTGATCCACATCGACCGGTTCGGTAACCTTGTGACCAACATTCACGCCGACCAACTGTCGCGAGAGGAAGACGGGTCGCAAGGTTGGGAGGTTCTTGTGAATGGGAAGTCCATCGGTCTGCTAAGAAAAACGTTTAGCGACGTTGCCGATGGCGAGAGCGTTGCTATGATCGGCAGCGCGGGGTTTGTTGAAGTCTCCGTTCGCAATGACAGCGCAGCGAAGCGGTTCGCGCCGACTGCTGATACTGTCATTGCGATTCGACCGCGTCGCAGCTAGATCGCATAACACTAGTAACGCGGGTTGAAGATCCGAATCTGTTGCGGTCGATAACTTTGGCAACACTGGGAGAGCGGAATCCGCTCCCTACTACGCTAACAACCACCGAGCATGGAGGCTCGATATATGACAGCAGCGACAGTTCCCGCCGAAAAGGGCGAGGCAACCGGGTTTGACTCGCCGGAGCAAACACGATGCTCCCTCGCCGACGTGCCCGTTGCCATGATTGGTCAGGCGGGTGCGTGGTTTTCCGTTGAAAAAGACGGCGACAGCGTCATCGTTCAGCCGCGCCAGCCGCTTCCGTGTCGCTGTACGATTCGCGTGGCAGCGCTTTTTCAACAGGATCGCGGTTTCCCAGACGTGAATACGGTCATGGGCCGTCTTTGTTTCGCTCGTGGGGCAACCGACCCCCAGCGATACGAAGCCTATACATTAGATAGCGCTCGCACGCTGAAAGAGCTATTTCTTCCCGTTGAAACGACTCCCGAGGATGATTGGCCTGTCTCCGCGGGGCGATGGCGAAACTGTCAGGCGATTGCCAAGCGCCTTCTCACCGCCGCCGACGTTCAGTGGGTGGGTTTGTCGTCCGACGAGATCGAGACACTAGTGACCAACGTTGTGTGGCCCGAGCCGCTGGAGGGTTGTCTCCTGCACGCCCTGACCCAATTGACTTACGAGTGCGGGGACTGCGTGGTCGAGATCGGGTCTTTCCGTGGTCGTTCGATGTCGATGCTTGCACTGGCGCTTCGCGGTGTTCAAAGCACTGCGAAGATTATTTCGATCGATCCGCACGTCGATCAACCGACGAACTCGGAGCATGTGCGTCTGGCGATGAGTCAGATCGGCGAAGCGAACCGCCTTGTCCAGTTTCATAGCGGGTCAGATGAGGTGTCTAAGCTGCTAAGACCAGGTTGCGCGTCGTTGGTCTTCGTCGACGGCGATCACTCCTACGATCAGGTCGTGTCGGACTTCGATCATTACAAGGATGTCCTGGCACCCGGCGGGTGTATTGTTTTTCATGACTATGGGTACGGCAACCACAACGGTCGCGACGAAGCAGACCCTGATGTTCGTACTGCCATCGACAAACATGTCATGGCAGCGGCGGGGTTCAAGCCGCTCCTACTCGCCCACACCCAGTTCGCATTTCTAAAGAGATAACGATCCACGCGCAGACTTTTGCGCATTGCGAATCGACCCGATTCGGGCTCCGATCCAAAATAGCGCATGCCATGCGTATCCACGAGTGACACGCAACTGTCCCTATCAGTATCACAACGCCGCCTTCGCAAAAAGATTTCGTGTGCTTTGATCGGATCTTCGCGTCGTGCGTGATTCGTTAAGCCCTTTGTTGTTGTAAGGTTACGTCAACGCGGGAACTTCTTCGGGCGAGGTATCAGCGTTGTGACGCACGGCAAAACAACATGTGATCTACGATCAAGCGATGCGGCGAAATCTGCCGAAACTCTGGGGACACGCGTCAGGAGGACGCGCAAAACTTGGCAGGTTTTTTGCTCAGGATGGGCTTTTGTATGTCGCAGTGGTCGACACTTATGCAACGCATCGCAGGGAAGTGGCAATTGCCACTGGCTGCAGCTTCCGCTGTCGCCCTTCCCGCGTCGATGACGCTTCTCAAGCCCGATCCCAACAAGATATCAATGGAAGACGCTGCCACCGCGATCGAGGAATTCGTTGTGTCGGGGCTTAACGACGACGCGTTGCGTCTCGGTGAGTTCATGGTGTCTCGCGACGATTGTGAAGGTCCGCCGTGTGCGACGATCGAGCTGAACCTTGCTCGGGCGCTTTTCGGTAAGGCGGTGTCGGGTTCGCGATCCGCCAAGCAGGCGGCGAAGATCGTTACGCACTATAAGCAGTCCGCGATGCGTAACGCGACGCTGACGCCCGGCGACCTTGCGCAGTTCGCTGAAGCGCTGGAGTGGCAGGGGCAGTACCTCGCGGCGCTCCAGTGGTACAACGAGGCGATTTCAAAGGGGCACCCGCGGTCGATAGAGCTGAAGAAGCACGCGATTGTCCTGATGCGGGATAAACTCGCCACGCCGCCGCAGCAGATGGCGATTGTCGTGGATGATTTCCTGTCGTCGGTCGATGCGAGCCGTCTTGACCTTCGCCTATGGGCGATCGAAGAGAAGCTTCATCTGCTCGACCTGCAGGGGCGGCCCGAGCTTGGCGATCGACTATTGGACGATCATGCGGCCGCGTTTGCGGACTCCGATCTGTCGCCGCGATTCGAGTATTTGCGGATGCTCGTGCTCTACAAGACCAACCGCTTTGATGAAGCGGAGGTTGGCTTGCGTACGCTTCGCAATTCGGTGGAATCGCACGACGAGGTCAACGGAATGGCTGGTTGGCTTCTTGGACGCACCGTCTTATACGACGGCGGTCCACAGCGTCCGCTGGAGGCCCTTTCGTTTTTTCGCGATGTTGAGCGGTTGCATACAGGGAGTCCGTACGCCATTGCCAGCAGGCTTGGTTCTGCCGAGGCGCTTGCGTTTTTGGAGCGACACGACGAAGCGATCGAGTCGTATCAGATTGCGATCGACAACATCGATTCGGTCAGCACGCGTCTTGTGAATCTGGATCTTCTTCAGGTGTCGCTGGGCGTGACGGCAGAGCGTCGCCGGGCGGCGGGCGATCTCGACGCTGCTCTTGCCTATGCGCGTCTTGCGATGACGCTTTCCGACGAGGGCGACGAAGCACAGACGATCGTTGTATACCAGCAGGTTGCGAATATTCTGGCGGCTCTCGCCGGCAGGATGGAAGCGGAGCAAGCTGGCGAGCTATCCACGGAACAAAGCATCGCTCATGACGAGGGTCGTGAGGAACGGAGCTTCAAGCAACTCTACGGCGAAGCTGCGGATACTTACGCGAAGCTTGCGGAGATGGATCTTCACCATGATCGGCGTTCGGCGGAGGCGTCATGGCTTGCGGCGGAGCTTGCGGGTAAGGCGGGTCGGCGATCCGACGCGGTACGGCGATATCGAAAGTTTGTCGTTGAGCGTCCGGAGAACGAGCTTGTTCCGCGAGGATTGCTACGGATCGGGAAGCTATTGCAGGCGGCGGGTCGATTGGAGGAAGCGGTCGAGGCGTATCAGCTATGTTACCGCCGGTTCCCACAGGCGCTTGACGGTATTCGTACGCTCATTCCGCTAGCCCAATGCTACGTTGCGATGGGGCCGGACAATCTCGAGCTGGCCGAGCGCACGTTGCAGCTTGTTATTACGGATTCGCAGGTCTTTACGCCTGAAGCGCCGGAGTTCACGGACGCGCTCTTCTTACTTGGCGATGTGTACGGTCGGCAGGGTCGATACGAGAAAAGCATTTCGACGTTGGAGGAAGCGTCGGATCGGTATCCCGACGATCCTCGGGTTTGGCGTAGTCGTTTTCTTCTGGCGAGCGCATATCGCAAGAGCGCGCTCGCGCTGCGCGATGGCGTTTCGGATTCGGACTTTGGCGCGCGGATCGAGCGCATTCGTGCCGAGTCGCGCGATCGCCTGCGGAAAGCGCGGTCGCTCTATCGCGAATTGATTACCGAGTACGAAGCGCGAGGTTCGGTGCTTCTGAACAAGCTCGAACGCGTTTACCTCCGGCACGCGTATTTGTATGAGGCGGATTGCTACTTCGATATGCAGGATTATCGCACGGCGCTCAAACTCTACGACAACGCAGCCGGGATGTTCAAAGGATCGCCCACGGCGCTTTCGGCCTACGTTCAGGTGATTAACTGCCATGTTTTCCTGGGTCAGCCGCGTGAGGCGCGGGCGGCGCTGGCACGCGCTCAGGTGCTTGCGTCGAGTCTTCGACCGGAGGTGTATGAGGCGACTCTCTCACCTGAAACCAAGGACGACTGGAAGAGGTATTTCGACTGGCTATCGGAGTCGAAACTGTTTTGACAGGAGCGCTGAGAATGTTGCCAACCGTAACGGATCAACCATCGGATATCGACCCGAGTCGCGCACTGGAGCTTTTGCGCGAACAGGTTGCGCTGTTCGCGAAGCTGGAAGGGCTGTCGGTGCGACAACAGGCGTTGGTTGCCGGCGAGGCGATTGAACCGCTCATGTCTGTTCTGGCTGATCGTCAGCGAGTTTCGGTGCGTCTTGCGAAGATTGCGGAGGCGCTGGGGCCTGTGCGACGATCGTGGAAACAGTTTCGCGACGCGTTGGACGCGACGCAGCGCGATGAGGCTGAGAAGTTCATTGCATCTGCGGAAGCGTCGCTTAAGCGCCTGATCGAGAGCGACGAGCGCGACGCGCGGATTCTTTCCGCTCGAAAACGGCGTGTCGCTGATACGCTTTCGGGGCTAAACAGTTCCGGCGGAGCGGTGGCAGCGTATCGGCGAGAGACGCAGACCGTTCGGCGAATGGACCTTGTGAGTGAGGACGCCTGATGACGACTGGCACGATGATACCAACATCTGACCCGGACCTCGGCGCGCTGTTGCAGGCGTATAACGACGTCGCGGAGCGGTTGAAGCAGTCGCACGACGTGCTCACGCAGGAAGTACACCGGTTGCGGAGTCAGCTTAAGGAAAAGGATCGCGAGTTGCAGCGTCGCGAGAGACTTGCTGCGTTGGGGCAGATGGCGGCGGGTGTTGCGCATGAAATTCGTAACCCGCTTGGTGGGATACGGATTTTTGCATCGGTGTTAGAGCGAGACTTGGCGGAATTGCCCAAGCAAAAGGAAATCGCGCGGAAGATCGGTGATGGTGTTGTTACGGTCGAGTCGATCGTGCGAGATATCCTTGCGTTCGCCGGTGGAGCAGAGCCAACCCTTGAGCATGTTTCGTTTGGCGAGGTTGTTGATCGCGTCGGGGTGCTCGTCGAATCGAAAGCGAAGAGTTTGGACGTGTCGGTCGCGGTTGAAGAGCCAGCCGAGGACGCGGTGATGCTCTGCGATCCTCGCTTGATCGATCGGGCGCTGTCGAATTTGGTGTTCAACGCGATTGAAGCGGCGGGTGCGGGCGGACATGTTTGGATTCGTCAAGGTTGCGTCGCGCCGGGAGATGAACTCGTTGCGGTGGTCGTGGAGGATGACGGTTGCGGTATCGATCCGGGCAGCGCCCAGCGGATATTCAACCCGTTCTATACGACCAAAGAGAGCGGGACCGGTTTGGGGTTGGCGATCGTTCATGGAATCGTCGAAGCACACGGCGGTCATGTTCGAGTGCAGCCACGGGTCGGTGGTGGAAGTATGTTTGAATTGGCATTGCCCCTCGCGCGTTGCGACGGCGGTGCACAGGAAGTAGTCACGCGTGTCGCGTAACGGACTACGCGGTGCGGTTTTGAATGACGGTAGTGATCAGAGGATTCACTCGATAATTGAGGACAGATGATGGCACGGATTGCTGTAATAGATGATAAGGAAATCCTTCGCGACTCGCTGGAAGAGGCGCTGACGCGCGAGGATTATGCGGTAACGACGTTCGCTGACCCGGTCACGGCGGTGGAGGCGATCAAAGGCGAGCGGTACGACGTTGTCTTGACTGATCTGAAGATGCCCCGCATGGACGGGATCGGTCTTATTCGTGAACTGGCTGCGGCTGGTTGCGATTCGCCGGTGATTATGATGACCGCGTTCGCCACGGTCTCGACAGCTGTCGAGGCAATGAAGGTCGGCGCGTTCGATTACATTCAAAAGCCGTTCGAGGTGGACAATGTTCTCGTATTGATCGAACGGGCGATCGAGCACTCGCGGTTGCGGCGTGATAACGAAGCCCTTCGTACGTCGCTCAATGATCTTAATCATCAGCGACGACTGGTTGGGTCCGGCGCTGTAATGACTGCCCTTCGTGCTCAGCTTGACCAAGTGGCAGCGAGTCATGCGACGGTGTTGATCTGCGGCGAGTCGGGAACGGGGAAGGAACTCGTCTCGGCGCATGTGCAACGATACTCGCCGCGTGCGAATAGGCCTATGCTGTGTCTAAACTGTGCAGCCCTTTCCGCGAACCTGCTTGAAAGTGAGCTGTTTGGTCATGAGCGTGGCGCGTTCACGGGGGCTGATCGTTCGCGGAAGGGTCGGTTTGAGTTGGCGGATGGCGGGACGCTTCTGTTGGATGAAATCGCCGAGCTTGCCCCGGCGCTTCAGGCGAAGCTGCTTCGCGTCTTGCAAGAGGGCGAGTTTGAGCGGGTTGGAAGTAGTACGACCCGGCGAGCCGACGTTCGCGTGATCGCGACGACGAATCGGAACCTCGAAGCCTGGGTCGCCAAGAAGCGGTTTCGCGAAGATTTGTTCTATCGATTGAACGTTCTTCCCGTTTCGGTTCCATCGCTGCGCGAACGCAAAGAAGACCTCCCAGAATTGATCGAATACTTCGTGGAGCGGGCGACGAATGCGGTTGGGTGCGGCGGTAAGACGCTGTCGCGGGCGGCGCTCGATGCGATGATGGAATACCAGTGGCCTGGCAATATCCGTGAGCTGGAAAACATCTGCTGCCGAGCGGTGACTCTTTGCAGTGGTCCGGAGATTGGTTCGGGGTTGGTTGGTCCTTGGCTGACGGCGAAGACGGGTCAGGTGTTGGAAGGTTTCAGCAGTTTGCGCGAGGGGCAGATGCTTCAGGACATGGAGCGTCAACTCATCGAGCGAACGTTGCTTCGATTTGGCGGCCATCGCGCCAAGAGCGCCAAAGCGCTCGGGATGGGCGTGCGGACGCTTGGGATGAAGCTGAAACAGTGGCGCGAGGAGGCGGAGTCTGCGGAGCGAAAGATGGTCCCTGTCGGGGCAGGCGTCTAGCGGGGCGAGCGTGTTTGGTGCGCAGGAAGTGCGCGAGTGCGCGAGATCTGCCGGTTCGTTTGCAGCGCGGAATCTCGGTTTCAGTAGCGTAAGGGTGGATCGCGTCGCTTGGCACGGTCAGTGTCAAGATAGGTGAAGATGGACCGTGGTGCGTGTGCGCCGCGAGCGAATTGAGGTAGCAACAGCGATGGCAATGTTTCTTTCAACGGTGACGAATCGCGGTGCGACGCCCGGTCTTGTGAAGACCATGGCGTTTACGCAGCAGCGACTCCGCATGATTTCGGAGAACGTCGCGAATATCCACACGCCGGGCTACAAGGCGAAGAAGCTTGATGTCAAAGGGTTTCAAAAGGCGCTTGGCAGAGCGTTTTCGGAACAGCGGAAAGACTTCAGC
Organism: Planctomycetota bacterium; assembly: GCA_024277835.1. Taxonomy (GTDB): domain Bacteria; phylum Planctomycetota; class Phycisphaerae; order UBA1845; family UBA1845; genus JAJRUK01. The sequence goes on from JAJRUK010000084.1 coordinate 9,698, forward strand.
AGGCCGTTTGTCGTTGAGAACGGTAACGAGATCAGAACGGATGAGCAGGGTTTTTTGAAGGTCACACCGTCTGATCGCCCGGTTGAAAACATCCTGTTTCATGACGGAACGAATCTTTCGATCGAGCGGCAGATGGCGGACCTAGCGGAGACGGGCATGACGCACGAGATGGCGGCGACGCTCCTGCGAGGCAACTTTGACCGCTTGAAAAAGGCGATCCGAGGGAACGCATAACGCGTTCGTTGACCTGGAAGTGAGATTATAAATGTTTGGCGCTTTAGATATTAGCACGTCAGCCCTGACGGCGTACCGGACAAAGCTGGACGTCATCGCGGGGAACATCGCGATGCAAGATGTCACGCGCGACGAGTTTGGCAATGCGAATCCGTACCGGCGGCGCGTGGCGTTGCTATCGGCGGGGCGGGCAGATGGAACGGGCAAACCTGGCGTTCGTGTGGACTCGATTCTGGAAGACCCGACGCCTCTTGGTTTGCGACTTGATCCCGATCACATTGACGCGATCAAAGAGGGCAAGCTGAAGGGATACGTTCGTACATCGAACGTGGACTATCACACGGAGATGGTAAATGCGATGATCGCTGCCCGGGCGTACGAAGCCAATGTGACGGTCATGGAAATGACCAAGCGGATGGGGGCGTCTGCCCTCTCGCTTGTTGCTTAAGGAACTGAATTTCGGAGCGGTGTAGAGCGATGGCAGATCCTATCCAGTTTTCGGGCGTGTTTCCACCGATTAAGTCGGGGGTGACGGGTGCGTCGGGGTTGTCGGGGGCGGGGCAGGCGGGCGGTGCGCCTAAGGTTGAGGGTAAGGATTTCAAGAGCGTTCTGGTTGACAGCTTGAACGAAGTCAACCGTTTGCAGACAGAAGCGGATCAGGGTGTTCAGAAGTTGATGACGGGTGAATCTAAAAACGTGGCAGAGGTCTTCGCCGCGGTGAACAAAGCCGGTATCGCGTTCGACCTGCTGATGGAAGTGCGTAACAAACTGACCGATGCCTATCAGGAAATCCAGCAGATGCGCATTTAGCCTCTGCGGAATCTCCTTTGTCCGCGACGTCATGGATGACGTTGCCCTGGCGCGGAGCGTAACAGTACGATGGATCGTTTACGTAAACAGATTGATGAGATTTCGGCGCGTCTGAAGACGCTGAACGTTTCGCAGCGCATCGCGATCGCGATGTGCGCGGGAATGGTTCTGATCTCGATGCTCTGGTTGATGCAGTGGTCGACTGCGCCGGAGATGGCCCTGTTGGTCAATCGCGAGTTTACCTATGCGGAACTCGACGCCGCTGAGGAATCGCTTAAGGCGAACGGGGTTGCGTTTGACCTTCGTGGGAATCGTATCTTTGTTGAGGTTTCCCAGAGGCACAACGCGCTTCGCCTTCTGCACAAAGCGGACGCGCTTCCAGATGGAAGCTTGTACGATATGCAAAGCGTGGTCAATGAGCAGAACCCGTTTCTTGCACCGGACGATCGGAACTTTCGGCAGAACTTCGCGACCGGCAACGAGCTTGCGAAGATTATCGCGACGTCGCCGTTTGTAGAAAGCGCCTCTGTTTTATTGAATCCCAAGACGAAGCGGCGACTCGGTGGACAGTCGGACATGCCGACAGCTTCAGTCGCGGTGACGCTCAGTGGTCGGGGTGAGATGACAGAGGCCATGGTGGACGGTTTCGCCAAGCTCGTTTCGGGCGCGGTGGCGGGGTTGAAACCGCACAATGTGTTTATTACCGATAC
>JAJRUK010000085.1 GCA_024277835.1 Planctomycetota bacterium
ATGGAATCGTCGAGATGAAGCGCCGTCTTGATCGCCTGCTTCGCCAGCGGTATCAGTTTCTCTGACGGGCGGTAATAGAGGGCAAGCATTAGGTAACAATCCGCTTTGCCTGCGTAGGCTCGTGCGTACTGGGGATCAAGCGAAATGGAGCGATCAAAGAGTTTGATCGCACGGTCGAAGCCGTCCTCTGACCGCCGATTCCACCAGAACCGAGCCTCGATGTAAGCACGATACGCCTCGGGATTTTCCGTGTCGTCCTTGGCAAGTCTTGTTTTTTCCTCTCGGGTAAGCTGGAGTCGCAACGCTTCCGAGATGTTCTGCGTAATGTCCTCCTCCACTGCCATGATGTCCGACAGCTCGCGGGGGTATCGTTTGCTCCAGAGTTGTTGGTTGGTTGCGACATCAACCAACTCAACACGAATGGTGAGACTGGTGTCGCGAGCATTGAGCTGGCCAGTCAGGACGACCGAAGCGCCGAGAGTCTTCCCGAAGCTACTCGCGTCTTCTTTGGCGGGGTCAAAACGAAAGGCGCCGCTGCGGGAGATCACGCTCAAACTCGATAGTCCTGAGAGCTTGTCGATGATGTTCGCGGGTATTTCGTTGCTGAGGTACTCTGTATCAGGGTCCGTGCTGATGTTGTCAAACGGCAGGATCGCCAGAGTGGTTACGACATCTGGACGCTTCTGTGAATCTTGCGAGGCGCTGGCGGGTATTGATGGGGCTGTTCTTGATGGTGTATCCGTTTCGGCAGTGCGTCTGGGAGCATCCACATCTCGGCCAAGCCACCATGCTGCAAGCGCAACAGTAACTGCCAATACACCCACCCCGATCCAAAACTCGCCTCGCCTCGTCGGAGCGGACATCGCCGAACCTGACAGCGATGTCTCCGATCCTGGCCGCGTCCCAGAAGACGGTGGAAGCGAGACGGAAGACGGCGCGGAAACAGATTGTGACTCGGAAAGATCGCCACCTGAATCCACTTCCTTCCGCAACTCCCGCAACTCGTTGCGCACATCTTTGGCGGTTTGGTAACGTTCGTCTGAATCCTTCTTCAGGCAACGCGCCACGATACGACCCAAATGGCGAGGCAGGACACTGTTGAGTTCTTGCACCGGACGCGGCGTGTCCCGAAGAATCGCAGACATCACGGTTGCAGAGTCTTCCCCGGTGAAGGGTCGAATTCCTGAGGCCATTTCGTAAAGCATGATGCCAAGTGAAAAAATATCGCTTCGATGATCGACCGGCTTGCTCTTCAACTGCTCCGGCGACATGTAGGGAACGGTCCCGAGGACTTGGCCGCGACCCGTCAGCGGAGCGGAAATCGTAACGTCGTCAGCGGCAGAAGCTCCCGTACTATCACCCGTCAGCTTCGCAAGACCAAAGTCGAGCACTTTGACGCGACCTTCCTTCGTCACCATGACGTTGGCCGGTTTGAGGTCGCGGTGAACGATGCCCTTGTCATGAGCAGCGGCTAACGCATCCGAAAGCGGAATGGCGATGTCGAAAATCTTGGCGAGTGGCATGCCGCCTAGAGCGATCATGCGGTCCAGCGTTTCGCCTTCAACCAGTTCCATCGCAATAAAGCGGAGCCCATCTGATTCTTCGATGCCGAAAATTGTGACGATGTTGGGATGGTTGAGTGCAGCAACCGTCTTTGCTTCTCGATCAAATCGCTGCAAGCGCTCCGGACTTGACGCAACGTCGGATGGCAGGACTTTGATCGCTACTTCGCGTCCAAGTTTCGTATCCTTCGCTCGATACACCTCGCCCATGCCGCCCGCCCCAAGGGGAGAGAGGATCTCGTAGGGACCGAGTTTTGTGCCGTTCTTGATCGCCATGCGTTCTCTTGTTTATTTGTGGGGCACAAGCGCTTCCAGTTCTGTCGTCCAGTTCAGCACGATGATTGGCTCGCGGCGGGCTGCGGTTGCTGCTGTTGCGACGTCGCTTACGAATAGGAATTGTTTTGCGTCCTTTGTCAGATCGAAGTTGTGATCGTAGCGGTTGGTGTCGGGAAGCGAGAAGAGTTCTTCGGGAGCCGACGGCGCTAGGACGTTCTCGTTGACGGTGTACTTAACAGACATCATCGTGAGATTGTTGGGGTCGGCGCTGACATAGTAGATAATGTTTTCTGTGGGCGACCAATGTAACTGTGTGCCCCCTGCGGTTGATATCTGGACGGCCGAGCCCGAGCCGTCTGATGGATGAACGAGAATCTCCGGGCGACCGGATTCGATGGAAAGGTATCCGATCCACTTTCCATCCGGAGAGTAATGGGCACCCCACTGCCAACTTGGCCCGTCAAGAACCGCTACGGGTTCGCCGTCGACCGCCCCCTTTCGGTCGAATTGAAGTTGATGGATATCGCCCTTTGTGGTTGGAGCGACTTCCAGGAACAACAAGCTCCGACCATCAGGGGCAAAGCTCGTAGGCACCTGCATGTGCTTGCTCTCAGTAAGTCGCTCAACCTCGCCGGAAAAATCTGAGCTGATGCGGTAGAGATTTGGCACGCCG
>JAJRUK010000086.1 GCA_024277835.1 Planctomycetota bacterium
ATTGGTGGCGACATCGAGTGTGACGAGATCGAGCAGGCGAGACCAACCGTGGCGACGCGTTCGCTCCTGTCCGACGAACTTGAACGACTTTCTTACAACACCAACGAAGAGTTCGTCGAGATCGAGGAACCAAAGACAGCACCGGTTCTAGTTGCGGCGGTCGAGCGGTACGAAGATTTCCTCACTGACGAGGAATTCATCGAACCCACCCCGACGACCCCGACCACCCCGCCACTACAGATCACTCGCCATGCGATGTCTACGTCGGATCCTCGATACGAGGACCTATTCACCGAAGATGATTTCGGGCAGACAGAGCCGATGGTTATTCCGTCAGCACGATTGTCGAAGATGAATCGCGGTCCGAAGGTTGCCGTTGTTGAGACGCCCGATCCGCGAGTTGAATGGAATCAGGAGTTTGTCACGCTCGACGAACTGATCGACATCATGGACAACGAACGCCGCTGCTTTGAGGAGACGGAGTTCGCCGTGGTTGCACCCGAGTGGCCTATCGTTGACTCGCTTGCGTACTCGCCGGTCGAGTTTGATACGCCCCAACTTGCGCCGAGGTTGGACCCGTGGGCTGACTTTGTTCGTCTTCAGGCAGAGCTTGATAAGAAGGCGGAGCAAGTGACGGCGATGGTTCGCGGTGTTCGTTCGGACCAGGCGGAGACCAGACTTGCAACGCTTGAAAAAAGCGTGAACGCGATGGCGGGACAGGTTGCACAGCGAAAAGCGGTGGCGGATCGAATGACCGATGCTCGTCGAAGCCATGAAGCGAAGCGGGCGGAGGCATTCAAGGCGGAAATGGTGCAAAAGCGCAGCGAACGTCTTGCAATGGGCAAGGCGATGCTGAAGTCCAGGACATCCCGAACGATGCCCGCGACATCGCCGGAAAAAACTCGAAAGAGAAGCGACCATGCGAACGCACCAATGGTGCTCGCTGGCCCTCACGGACCTCCGGCGATGGCTGACAGACGGGACGCGAGAACAGAGCGTATCGCACCTCGGTCGCCACGCACGAAGCGAACGCAACCCGCTCGCCGGACAAAAGTCGTCCAGCGCGGTGTGGTGGTCGATTGGCGCGACGGGTTCCGTAGCATCAATGCGATGGCAGCGATCGTGGCCAATGATCTGGTTTGCCTCGGCGAAAAAGCCAAGAGAGAGCGAGATACGGTAGTGACTCTGATGGATCGTCGGAAGCGCGACCTCTCCGACGCGGACGAGCAAGCGAATGTTTCGCGAGTGATTGGTTCATCACGACAAAAGTAGCGTCGAAGCTTCGGTGCGGACGGGATGACCATCCGCACCGACTGATTCACGGATTTCAAGGGCGTGTCCATTGCGGGCACGCCCTTTTTATGCGCCTGAGGCGCGGAGCTATCAGTCTGTTGGAAAACGAAGTTTCTCTGTGTGGCACCGGTTTTTAACCGGTGCTAGGCCCAGCACCGGTTAAAAACCGGTGCCACACTTTTTCCACAGCCTGCTATGCAGGTAGGCGCAAAAAAGAGGCCCGGTGGGGTGGACCGGGCCTTGGGGGAACCGACCCATGGGGGGGACGGGTCGGTAAGTGGACTTATTGAATACGTAGTAGTATCCTCGATATCGGTTCAGTTGGCAAGGAAAATCTCATGAAAAATTTCATCAATGGTGTCACAGCGTGGCAAGACAAGGGAAGTTACTTAACTTCATAACACTGTCGGCAGAAACTGCGCGTAAGATGCGCGGAGTACAAAGTCTGGAAAAGAACGCGCGGGGAAAAGAGAGGTAGCATAGATGTTACGATGTCAAGACTGTGAGTTCTTTCGCACGCGCGCTGATGGTTCGCCGGAGCTATTGTGTGACCCGTTTTCAAACATCAAAGAACCCGAGTGCCTGAGCAAGTGGCAGATCGCTCAGCTTGGCGTCATCGCCAAGTCGCACGAGGCGACGCTCGAGATGTATCGTCGTCTTGCTCCGCTGCAAGAGAAGATGTTTCAACATATGGAACGCGAAATTGATGAGGCAGAGGATGCGGATCAGTGGAAGCGCGGTAACGACGACGAAGAGGACGATCCAGACTGGATGTAGATCGGCCAAGTCGCCGTGTACCGCCCACGTCGCACAGTGAAGAGACAGATGATGGCACTGAACGTCGGCGTTCGCGATCGTTAGTCGGTGCAGGGGCGGCGCCGGGCGCGGATGAGTACCGTGGCCGAAACCAGGATCGCCAGCGCGAGCGCAACGAGCCCCCATTCTGAGGCGGCTGGGATGGCGATCACGTTGTCGCCGTCGCAGATGGTTGCGTCTCCGTGGTAGGTGCCGTTGAGTAGGTCGCAACCCTCCACGAGCGTGACGGCGCAGGGTGTCATACCCATTGCCCCGGTACAGGCACCGGTGGGCCTGTTACAGCAATCGGCGCCCCCTTGGGCTTCACACGCGATGACGCCGGTGTCGATGAAGTCATTCGCGCCATCGCAGTTTACATCACAATCGTTGACGCACTGCGAGCAGTCGCCCGCGGCACAATCGTTAGCGATTGCGACGTCGATCGCGTTGATGCCGCTGACGTTGTTCACGTCGCCGTTGCACGGGCATCCGGCTATGACCGCTCGAGGTGCGAGCGCCCCGACGGTTAGAACTGCAATGACGACAATACTGCGTTTGTTGAGTTGAGTTAGCATGACGACTTTTCCTCGACTTTGAAGCGGAGTGTTTCCCCGAGACGTCCCACGGACGTCCTACATTGCAACCCCCATGCTACGACTTGCGGAACCGAAATCAAGTTAAATTTGCACAATTGATCGTTGTATGGGTGTTTGTAGCCCATTTGGTATGCCAGGATAGCGAAATCGATGAGCCAAACGAATCCTGGCAATCAAGCTGGTCTAGAATAAACCATGCTCATGATGATCGTATCGCCGTAGGTTCCGCCATTCTTGAGAAAGTCATCTTTGAGTCGCGCCTCGGTCATGAACCCTAGTGAGTCGTACAGCGAGATCGCCCGATCGTTTCCGTCAAAGGTTTTGAGATACATCTTGCGCAGTCCGCGCGCACGACCCCACTCGATCAGTAGTTCCATAAGCTTTCGCCCGAGTCCTTGCCTCCAGTAGTCTTTGAGGATTGAAAGTCCAAGCTCCGCGTGGTGGGCGTAGCGTTTGTATTCAAACGACCCTGCGCCTGCTGTCGCGATGATCTTCCCGCCGACCTCCGCGAGAAGCATGATGGCGGCGGGCTTTGCTTGCTGCTCTTTGATGAAGTTTCG
>JAJRUK010000087.1 GCA_024277835.1 Planctomycetota bacterium
CGACGAAGCCATCGAGCACTTGCGGCGAGCGATCACGATTGACGACTCCGCCAGTGTTTTTCACGTCTTCCTGGCAAGTGTTCTTGCGCAGACGGGACGCGGACGCGAGGCGGTCGCACACTACGATCGAGCGCTGCGTCTGAATCCCCAAGATGCCGAGACTCGCCGCGCCTATCGCGATCTTCTCAACTCGCTTGGTGATATCAAGGCCGCAGACGCGCAGGCGAAGCTACTTAATCGTGCGGAGCGAGGAATGGATCAAGGCGAAAGCGAAGAAGGGCGAGGCATGACACTTGCGCAGCGAGTTGACGCGGCGCGGGCGGCGCTTGATCTTGGCGAGTTTGGAAGATCGATCGACTTGTATCTCAGAATCCTTCGCGGCAGACCGGATGACCCCGTGCTGCATTATGAAGTCGCAGGCGCTCTGGCGCGGGCCGGGCGAATCGACGAGGCGATGGAGCACTATCGCGCGTCCGTTGAATTGAAACCGGACTATGCGGCTGCTCATTCTGATCTCGGTCAGCTACTCTCGAACCTTGATCGAGTCGATGAGGCGATCGCGCACTATCGTCAGGCAATCGAGGTTGAACCGAGTTTGTTTTCCGCTCATTATAATCTCGCGACGGGTCTTGCGGCGACGGGCGATCTTGATGAGGCGATCGAGTCGATGACGCGGTGCGCCGAGCTTGCGGAGCGCGCGAATCGCGCTGATCTTGTCGCGCGAGTGAAGGATCGATTGCGTCAGTTGAAAGATGCGCGCCGCGAGTAGCTTGAAAAAGGCGGCACCCGACCAAACTTTGATGCGCATAACGCGTCGGTGCGAATCAAGAGCGGAGCTGACCGGTCGTCGCCGTCATACAATCGGATCGGAACCGGTCAGTCCGCAGGCGCGTCCGTTGACTTCACGTCTTCGCGAGTTTCGTCACGGCGCAGACATCAACCGCGATTCGGAAATCGAACGGAATGGACGCGCCCCCCGCAGAGGATCTTTTTGAACGCGTACCACTTTCCCCAAGACTAAGTCACCGCAGGCAGGCGGTTCGAGTGCCGCCCGGATGCCTGCGGTTTTCGCCCACATTGTTCCCCAGGGCCAACCCATCTTACGGATTCGCCAAGTGTCAAAGTACCCCCCGCAGGATAATGTCACAGGCTGTTCGGTCGCGAGTTTTCTCAATTGCGGAGTGTACCTTTTTCATTGCTCGGCGAGTCTTTGTCTCTGTGAAAAGATGGAGTCTTCATTTTGTTGGCGGAGCGAGATGTTGTGTAAGTCACTGTAAAAAAGTAGGTTGCAGCGATATGCGTAATTGCCTCTGAATTGGTTGTTTGACCGAATTCGGGCACCGCGATACAAGTGGGCCGAGGCTTTCGGGTCTCGATCTAACATCAAAGGCGCGCGGTTCCCTTCGTAGCGTCGGACGAACATGGCGGTTTCTTCTGCCGTGGCGGGCTTCCGGGATCTGGGCTTTGCCCCGGTCCCGGAAGTTATTTTTACGCATCTGGTGTATAACACCGCTCCAATGAAAGATTCCGAACAAGCTCAAGACAACGGATGTGCGATCAGGCGGGGTGAGGTCGTCTCGAACGTTTCGCTTTGCCGCGAGCACTATCGACTCACGATCGTGGTTTCGGGAGAAGGATTGGGGGAGCGGTCGGAGTTGGGGTCGGGGTTTCCGGTTCCCGTGGCCGGTCAGTTTGTTCATCTCTCGCCGCAACGCCGCGCACCCAGTTGTGATCGCATGGACGAGTCTGCACCAGCGATCGATAGCGGTGGGGCGATGCTACGCCGTGCGTTTAGCATTGCCGGGTATCGAACTACTGCGAACGGGGCCGAGGTTGATGTCATCTATCGCGTGGTTGGCGTTGGGACGCGGTGGATGGCGACGCTTCGCGCGGGCGATTCCGTGAGCGTGCTTGGGCCGCAGGGGAATGCGTTTCCGATTGTTGAAGATGCCACCAGTGCGTTGCTCGTAGCGGGCGGTGTTGGATTGCCGCCGATGCTCTTTCTCGCGGAAGCCCTGCGCGATGCGGGGAGGCAGACGGTCGCGATCTGTGGGGCGCAGACGGTCGACCTGCTGGCGTTGACGATGGATGAGCGTGTTCCGCCTTCACCGTCGGGCCGGGAAGCGACAGCATCCGCCGACGAGTTCACCGAGCGAGGCGCGAACGTTGTCATTAGCACCGACGACGGCTCGCTAGGTTTGCGCGGCCACGTTGGCGAAGCGCTGACAGCCTACTGCGATGCAAACCCGGTCGAGCCTGACGATGTCGTTGTGTACACCTGCGGACCGGAACGGATGATGGAGTTCGTTGCCGAGTTTTGTGATGTCCGCGGGATTCGGTGTTACGTTTGCATGGAACGGGCGATGGCCTGCGGGACGGGGATGTGTCAGTCATGCGTCGTTCCGGTACGCGACGAGGTGGATGCGGAGGGGTGGCGATACCAACTCTGCTGCATGGATGGGCCTGTCTTTGATGCGAGCGATGTGCTTTTTGCGCAACCGTCGTCGTAGTACGCACCCTCCACACGAAGAGTCAGCGCGAACCGAGTCGCGACCGCTAGGGAGCGTTCTCCCCCGCGACACTTGAGACGATTAGTATTTCGCTTCCTCACAGTCGCGGTAGGGCGATCATTCGTCTTCGAGCACCACACTCGCGTCCACCGGTTCAAACCTTGCCTGGAAGAATCGTAGAAGCTTTGGTTCGTAGTTGAACTTGAGTCCGTGGATTTTGTCGCGTTTGTGGTGCAATTCGACGATGGACTCCGCCGTGACGTCCATGTGAGCCTGCGTGTAGACTCGGCGCGGTAGCGTCAGGCGGACAAGCTCAAGCTTGGGAAGTCGATTCTCACCGGTGACGGGGTCTCGCCCGGCGGAAACCGCGCCGCGCTCCATACCCCGCACGCCAGAGTCGACGTAGAGGGCCGCTGCGAGCGATTGTCCGGGGAATTGGTCATCCGGAACGTGCGGCAAGAACGCCCGCGCATCCACAAACACACCGTGCCCGCCGACCGGGGTAACGATCGGAACGCCGTTGTCACTGAGCAACTCGCCGAGGTACTCAACCTGTCCGATGCGTGCATTCATGTGATCGTAGCTGACGGATTCTTCGATGCCCTGTGCCATCGCTTCCATATCACGGCCCGCCATCCCCCCGTAAGTGTGCAGCCCTTCGTACACGACGACCATGTTCTTCGCGCGTTCGGCGAGGGCGTCGTCGTTGAGTGCGAGGAACCCGCCGATATTCACGAGGCAGTCTTTCTTCCCCGACATCGTGCAGCCATCGGTATACGAGCAGGTTTCCTTGAGGATGGCTGAGAGCGATTTATCTTCAAACTCGGGTTCACGTTTCTTAATGAAGTAAGCGTTTTCCACCGCGCGAGTAGCATCAAGAAAAACAGGGATGCCACGCCCGTGACACAATTCAGTCGTTTCGCGGATGTTCTGCATCGAGACGGGTTGTCCGCCGGCCATGTTGACGGTTGTGTGGAGGCACATGTACGGGATGCGCTCGCGACCATACTCGTCGATGACTTTCGCAAGTTTATTGAGGTCGATATTTCCCTTGAACGGGTGTTCGCTAGCAGGGGCATGCGCTTCGTCGCAGATGACGTCGATGAACGTTCCGCCGGCAAGCTCCTGATGGAGACGGGTCGTCGTAAAGTACATGTTGCCGGGAACGACAGTGTCTGGAGTGATGAGAAGTTGCGAGAGAATGTGCTCTGCGCCTCGCCCCTGATGCGTCGGGATCAGATGTTTGTAGCCATAGTGATCGCGAACGACTTGTTCGAGTCGATAGAAATTGCGCGATCCGGCGTAGGCTTCGTCGCCGGACATCATGCCCGCCCACTGTCGATCGCTCATCGCGTTGGTGCCGCTGTCGGTCAAGAGGTCGATGTAGACATCTTCACTTTTGAGCAGAAACGTGTTGAACCCCGCCTCTTTGATGGCGGATTCACGCTGCTCGCGCGTCGTCATCTTGAGCGGTTCGACCATTTTGATCTTGAAAGGTTCCGCCCAGCTTCGGCGCGATCTTGCCCGGTATTTCATTGGCATTGTTGTACTCCTTCGAGTCGATGGGATGGCGCAGCGATCACTCTCGCGGCGACGTAATGCGCGTACCCTGGCCCTTACAAGAAGTCTAGCAATCTGCGTGCCACCCCGCTAAACCGGGACGCCGCAAGCAAGGTCACCGAGGAGGGTTTCCACGCACAGTTGGACGTGAATGTTACGGTCGAGGTGCCGCTCTGCCAGCGCGATTCGGTTGATTCGGTCGATGATCTCGTCATGATCGAGCGCGCTAGCGAGGGTTGATAACGCGCCCTGATGACCGGCGTTGATGAGGTCGTCTCGTTGACCGGTTCGGACGCGAAGGGCGTCGGCGTACCAGTCGGCGGCGATGCGAAAGATGATCTTGAGGCCAATACGCTTCGCCTCCGCGTCGGTAATGTCGGGGTCTTGTTTACGAAACGCGCTGGCAGCGGACTCGGCGGCGGCGATCCATTCTTTGACAAGTCCCGCAACGCTTTTCTCGCCGAGTTTAGTGAGCGTGCCGATGATGTTTGTTGCAAGCGTCAGGCGGTCGCGCTGCACTGCTTCGACCGAGTTACCTAGGCTGCCACCGGCGCTGCGAGCGTACCAGTCGAGTTGGTCGTGGGTGAGGTTCGAGTGTAGTGTTGCAAGTTTTTCGCGCACGAACGTCGTGGGTAGCGCGTCGAACTCAACGAGTTGGCATCGTGACTGCGTCGTTGGCAGCAAGCGGTCGAGAGAGGCGGTTAAGAGGATCAGATAGGTCGTTCCCGGCGGTTCTTCGAGCGTCTTCAGCAGTGCATTTTGAGCTTGCGCCGTGATTCGATCGGCCTCACGTACGAGGAAGACCTTTGCCTTGCCACGACCGGGTGTGAGATGAGCCTTATCGACCAGGAAGTGACGGATCACGTCCACGCCGATCTCCCTGGCGGTCCGTTTTCGCACTTCCGGTTTGGGATGCTGGCGCGCGAGCTGGCGGTAGATGAGATGGACATCTGGATGGGTCTCTGCGAGACCAAGGCGACAACTTTCGCATTTTCCGCATCCGGTGTGATTGATCGAGTCGGTTTCAATCGGAGAGTCGCACAATAGCAACTGCGCGACGCCTCGCGCGAGGGTTTCTTTACCGACGCCATCGGGTCCGTGAAAAATGTAGGCGTGGGGGATGCGGTCGCGCGAGTAGGCTCGTTGGATCATGTCCTGAGCGCGGGCCTGATGTTTCACGTCAGAGAGTGACACGGTGAAGCCCCTCCAGAATTCGCTCGTAGACTGTGTTCGCGTCGCCGTCTCCGTCGATAACGATGACCGGGGTCGGATAATAATCGCCGACAGATTGGAAGACCTCGCGGACGCGGCGGTGGAAGTCGAGCGGTCTCGCTTCCATCGCGTCCGGCTCGACCCCGGTGAATAGCGTCGGTCCCTGATCCGCGAGTTTGCGATTTTTCCCTGCATGGGAAGGCTTTCGGCCAATCCGGTCGAACCCCTTTTCGACGTCAACGTCGATCACGATCGTGACATCCGGCCAAGAGTCTGCTATCGCAAATCGCGCGAGTTCGATGATCCGCTTGGGGTCGTAGCCAGCAGCCCCTTGATAGGCGCACGTCGATGTCACAAACCGATCGCAGAGCACCGTCTTGTTCTCAGTCAGCGCAGGTTTGATGATCTCCGTGAGAAGCTGAGCACGCGAGGCCATGAAGAGGAGCGTTTCGCAACTGACGTCCATGTCAGCGAGGTCGTGGTCGAGCAGGACGGATCGGATACGATCGCCGATGGTTGTCCCGCCGGGGTCGCGACAGGAAATCGTATCGACACCCGCTTCCGTAAGCTCCGAGTCGAGGCGCTTGTGTTGTGTGGATTTTCCTGCGCCGTCGGGTCCATCGAGAACGACGAACTTACCGCGAAGTTTTTCTGCAAGGGTTGGATCGATCGACACGGCCATTCCTTTGGCTAGTGGTTCGTTGCCCGGTTTTGTGAATCGAATCGCCGCTTGCTTTCCTCGAAAACCTCGGCGGCGTTGTAGCTGGAGCGTACGAACGGACCTGATGCAACACTGAGGAACCCGATGCTTCTTGCAAACGCACCCAGTTCGTCGAACTCTTCCGGCGGATAATATTTATCGACGGGTGCGTGCTTGTCGAGCGTTGGCTGAAGGTATTGGCCAACGGTAAGGACGTCGCAGCCAACGTCTCGCAAGTCGCGGAAGGTCTGATGCAATTCTTCAGTCGTCTCGCCGAGTCCAACCATGATGCCCGACTTGGTGATAATGTGCGGGGCGAGGTCTTTGGCGATGCGAAGCACATCGAGCGAGCGCCGGTACTTGCCCTGCGGTCGAAGTGCGGGCGTCAGTAGCTCGACCATCTCGATGTTATGGTTGAATAGTTGCGGCTCAGCATCGCAGAGCGTTTCGATGCATTCGCGTCGAGCGTGAAAATCTGCGGGCAGCACTTCGACGGTGGTTTCGGGCGATCGTTCGTGGATCACTGTAACACAAAGCGCGAAATGTCCTGCACCTTCGTCCTTAAGATCGTCGCGGGCGACGGCGGTGAGGACGACGTGCTTTAACGCAAGTCGTGCGACAGCGTTTGCGAGGCGACTGGGTTCATCGGCTGCGGGCGGGTCGGGCTTGGCGGTATCGACAGCGCAATAGTGACATCGCCGCGTACACTTGTCGCCGAGAATCATGAACGTCGCGTGGCGTTTGGACCAGCATTCGGAAAGGTTGGGGCAGCGCGCTTCCTGGCAAACCGTCGCGACGCCGCTTTCTTCGACAATGTCCACCGTGCGCGCGAAATCACCGGAGGGGAGGGGTCTCTTCATCCACCGGGGAAGTCGCCGTCGCGGTGGGGGCGGCGCGTCTGGTAGTACAGTCAGTTCCACGTCGAATAATCTCGCAATAACGCAGGTCGGGGGCGGAATTCCGTCCGCACCCCCCAGCCCATTCGCTCGCGAGATTGTACCCGATCACGGCGATTTTTCCATTGGCGAACGCGAGTTACGCCCGGCTGCGCAGGTTTGCGTTCGGTTGTCGTCGTGGAAGCGACACGCGAGGTGCCGCCAAAGGGCACCAGTTGCGAGCGGCGTTATTGCATCAGTAGCCTCGACGGCACCGACGCCCAGCGGTCGGGGTAGGCAGTCCGTGGCCACTGGGGGATCGAGAATCGAATGCACTACGCGCTCGATGTGAGCTTCGCCGAGGACCAATGACGCGTCCGCAAGGGTTATGCCGCAGAGAACTTCAGCCGCATCCTCCGTATCGCTCTGAACCTACTTCGCAAAGAAACCAGCAAAAAACGCGGGATCAAAGGAAAACGACTCAACGCGGCCTGGGACCACGACTACTTGCTCAAGCTGCTCATCGGGTAGAATGCGGTTGCCCTGCTCCGCCCAGTGGGGCGACCCAGCTTCCCCGCTCGATTTGACTATAAGACACCGATTCGACTACACTTGGGGGAGAGGATCACCCGTACGAGGCGGTCCGATTGACTCCAAAAGGCGAAAACCTCACGCCGCGTCGATGTCGATCGCGCAGAGGACGATCCGATTCCAAACTAGGAGCGAGTGGCTTTTATGACGTCGATTTTGGCGATTGCCTACTGTCTAACCGCGCCCGCGCTGCCAGCGCAAACACCCCTCGTTGAAAAGCTTCCGCTCCAGGCGGCAGGTTTCGAGCTATTCTGGGAGGCGAAGCTGCCCCTCGAATCAGGAGACATCGTCGAGAACGCCTACCTCGTTGACGAGGCGCTTTATGTGACCACGGATTTGGGCGATGTCTTCGCTCTCAAGGCAGACGTTGGCCTGCTTCGATGGGGTTTCAATCTTACAGAACCGGATTACCGGATTTTCAAACCAACCCACGTCGTTGTCCAGGGAAACACAGGTCCGGTCATTTTTCCGACTGTGACTGACGTGGCTGTGTTCGACCGATTCTCGGGGGAACAGATCCAGCGGTTCCGCCCTGAGTTCCCCTCCGGAAGCGCCGCCGTCGCGTACAATAACACCCTCCTGATCGGTAGCAGCAACGGTCGAGTTTACTCAATGGTGTTTAACCACCCGACCGTCGCCCAACCATTCAAGCGTTGGGACGTCATGGCTGGCGGGCCGGTCACGGCAGCGCCGCTTCTCTACGATCGCGGATGGCTCCTGTTCGCTTCGCAATCGGGCAGGGTTTTCTCCTGCGTCGCCGCGAATAAGAAACTGAACTGGTCTTACAAGACGGGTGGCCCCGTCCTTGCAGACCCAGCCGTCGATCCTACGGGGATCTATGTCGCGAGCACCGACCGCTCGCTTTATAAGCTGAATCGAAACACAGGAACCCCGATCTGGCGATCCTGCTTTCCTGACGCGCTGCGAGAGAGTCCCGTCGTGCTCGGCGATACGGTATACCAATACTGCGATGACAACGGGTTGACCGCGGTGAACGCCGCCGATGGCACTGAGCGATGGCGCAGCGAAAAGGCCGTTACGATCGCGGCACATACCGCTGGCGGCGACGTACTTTTCACGCGAGATCACCGCCTGGAAATAGTCGATCCGACAACAGGCGAGGTGGGTGCATCGATCTCTGCGCCGCAGGTTAAAATGGCGATCCCGAACCTCACTGGCGATGCGGTCTACCTGTTCGGTGCAGACGGTCGCGTTCTCTGCTTGCGGCTCGACGACGTTCCATACCTTCGTCGCCAGCAGGTCTCCGCCGCTTGTGACCAACTAAACCGACCCCCAACAACCAAGAAACCTCGCCGAATCAAACTACAAAAACCGAACGACTACGACCCGATCGGTGACGACCCCCTTCGCAGCAAACGCGACCGCAACAAGAAGAAGCCATAGTCGTCTCGAACACGAGGCCCCGGTTGGCAGCCGTCGCAGTTCTTGTGTGGCACCGGCATCCTGCCGGTGAACCTGCTTGGCACTACCCTAATCAAACAACCGAAACCACAGGATCGCGAAGAGCGCCTTAAACCCGTCGACCATCCCGATTTTCTTCCCCTCCGCATAATCCCGACCCGCATAGCTAATCCCGACCTCGTAAATCCGCCACCGTCCGCGGGCGACTTTCGCCGTCATTTCCGGCTCGATCGTGAAGGTATCACTCGTCAGTTTCATTCCCCGGATCACTTCGACCTTGAACACCTTGTAGCACGTTTCCATATCCGTCAGGTTGAGGTTCGTCAGCATATTCGACCAGAGTGTCAGCATCCGGTTCCCGATCATGTGCCAAAACAGGTGAACCCGGTGATACTCCGACCCGATAAACCGCGACCCGTAAACCACATCCGCCATCCCCTCAAGGATTGGC
This sequence comes from Planctomycetota bacterium, assembly GCA_024277835.1. Classification (GTDB taxonomy): domain Bacteria; phylum Planctomycetota; class Phycisphaerae; order UBA1845; family UBA1845; genus JAJRUK01. The sequence continues at coordinate 9,322 of JAJRUK010000087.1, forward strand.
TTCAATAGTCGCGGATAGTCTCGCGGGTCATATTCGAGGTCGGCGTCCTGGATTAATACGATGCCTCCGCTCGCCATCTCGAAGCCTGCCCGAACCGCCGCCCCCTTGCCCTGATTTTGATCCTGGAGCTTTACATGGATCGTCTCATCTGCCCATTGTTCAACGAGCTTGGGATAAAGATCCCGCGTCCCGTCAGTGCTGCCGTCATCGACGAGAATAATCTCCCGCTCAAGACCCACATCCACGGCTAATACCCGAGACAACAGCTCCTCAAGCGTCGCCCGCTCGTTGTAAACCGGAATGACGATCGATAATTTCTGCATAGTCAAAAACTCTCAGCAACGACCCGCGTTACCCTCCCTGAGCCGCGTGGCTTTAGCCCGCGCGGAATCACAACGCTCAAGGACGAACCATACTCCTCTCAAGACCAGCAAAGCCCAACCTTCTTGACCGGCAGGGGATTCACGGACGCCGCCTGCTGTAATCGGACCATTCAAGCCCCCTACGTTATCCCATCCGCTTCAAAAGACCACCGAGAATCAAACAAACCGCCCTCTAAGAGCGTACAAGTAAAGCTGGGCGATCCAAGCGTGCGATCAAGACC
>JAJRUK010000088.1 GCA_024277835.1 Planctomycetota bacterium
GCCTTCTTTGTTGATGTAGACAGCGTGAAATGCCGACCACCCTTTCGACGTTGTGTCGAGTATGTTGAGTTGATCCGCATGCAGCATTCCGCGCGCCTTGGACAACCCCAGTCGCTTCGCTTCGCCGAAACCGTCCGCTTCACTCGGATGCCCAACCGTACTGTATGACGTCGCGAGACTCACATAAAGCGCCCCGATGGGACGAATGGGCCTACCCGCCGGGGTTCGCTTCGCCTCTTGCAACGCCAGCAAGTAAGCGGGAAGCTGAAGCGACAACCCATGATACACCTGCGACAAATCGAGCTTCTTGTCCCGCGTCCGCTTGTAGTCTACCACAACCCCAAGCAGCTCATCCCCAATTTCTGCGATGTCCACGCGATCAATAAAACCTCGCAAGCGAACCTTTCGACCCTTGGGCGTATCGATCGTCAGCGCCGGAAGACTATCCTCCTCGTCGTACCCGTAGGCTAACTCCGCCGCCGCCGGTTTCGCGCGACCCACGCCGGCCGCTTTTCGTTGAAATCGCATCACGCGAGAAACTCTCTCGGCTGACCGTCGAAGAATATATTCGTCCCGCGAATAGCTACTCGTTTCGTCAAGTCCGCCGTGCTCCACGACGGCAGAACACGCGGCGGCGATCGCGCCGTCGAGCTGTTCTTCGGTCCAATCCCCCATTGCGCATTTCTGATCACGCATCGCATCAACAACACGTTCTAGGATCGCATGATGGACCGTGCCAACGTCTGTCACTTCAAGAACCGCCTCCGCCCGCTCACGCAAGCCAAGGGCATACTTTGAAAAATGCTTGAAGGGACACGATGCGTAGGCTTCGAGCTGCGAAACGCTCGTTCGAAGCGGCAAGCGGTAGAGCGACCCCGTAGACGTTTCAGTCAACTCCGGCAAACGCTCTTCGCCCAATGAGCGAACGGCAATCTGCATTAACCGATCCTCCAAGAGAGACGTTCGACACCGATCGTAGATCGTATTCCATATCGCTCGCGCTTCCTTTGCGTCACCTCGCCCACGAAACTCGCCAACGAGTCGCCGCCGGAGATCGCCCGCGCAGTGAATGTCCCAAACATCCCCGGAGCGCATCGGGTCAGCAACTTCACAAACGCAAAGCCCGTCGATCGCCCCTGTCAGCGCATCAACATACGGCGATGCTCGCATCGTCTTGCCCGAGTCATCTGTTTTCGTATAGGTCACCGAAAGGCGATCGCTCGCCCGCGTCATGGCGATGTAAACAAGAAGCGATTCCTCCATCACGCGCTCGCGAGCGGGGGCTGCGACGGAGATGCCGCTATCTCGCAGCGCTGTTCGATCGTCATCGTTGAGAATCGAATCTTCGCCCAGCTTCGCCGGAAACACGCCGTCGTTAAAACCAAGCACGACGGCGGCTTTGATGTCCGGGTGTCGACTTCGCTCGATCGAACCGACCAGAACCTGATCCAAACTCGGTGGCACCAGCCCGGCAGACAGTACGGATAGACCCGACTCAAGTACATCACCAAGCTCATCCACACTCAGCGAAACCTCATCAAACGCAAACGCGAGATCATCCAGAAACGCGGAAAGATCGCCCCACACCTGTCGATGCTCCTCAGCCGTGGCTAGCTCGCCCATTCCCTCTGCGTCGTGTGCCCATTTCGCCAGCGATGACCCCGACCCCAGACGGGTAAGTGCAATCCGGATCGCGGCAGACCACTCAGCCCCGGTGCGTGAGCCTTCCTTCATGCACACCGCAACCCACGGTTCGATCGCAGCATAAACCGCACGCCGTGTTTCGTTCACGCGTTTCAATCGCGGGCATGTGTCAGCGTCCGTCGCCTCGTTGTGTGGACGCCTCGTATCGGGCATCCGCTTGTCCCAGTCATCGCCCGACCATCGAGTGAACCCTTCCAGTCCATACCCGATCAGATAATTTTCCAGAGCGTCGGCTGCGGCGCGATCGATTGGCAGCAGATCGGTCTTGAGCAGCATCCGCATCGAGTCGAGCGAAAAATCGCGCGACCCGACCTGTACAAGCGCACGAACCAACTCGACGATTGGATGATGAGATAAAGGTCGCCGGCGATCAATGAAGAACGGAATCTCCGAAGCAGCCAGCGCATCGGACAGAAGATCATGATATGGCTCAAGATCGCGAACGATAATTGCGATATCTCGATATCGAAGTCCGGACGACTCATCGCTCACCCAGTCGCAAACTTTCGACACCGCGTAGTCAACTTCAACCCGCCGCGAAGGAAGCTCTACCACCTCAACCCGATCCGCATCACCGTCGCAAGTAAGCTCCCCACCGTCACCGCGCCCGAACAGTCGCCCCTCAATCGCAGCAAGCGAACCGCAACCGCGAAACCTTGGCATTTCCGCAGGATCAAGCACGACCGGCGCTTCCTCAACCAGACCAGCCTCAAGAAGTCGACCGCGAAGCGACCGATACGTTTCTTCAATTCGCGAAAAGAGTTGCTTCGACGATCGCTTGCTTCCGGAAACGACTGATTGATCTACGACACTCGGATCAACCAACACCGTGATCTCTGCCGTCGCACACTTTTTCGCAAGGTCAACAAGCGTCAGCACCTCCTGCTCGCTCATCGATGCGAAACCATCGACCCAAAGATGCGCCCCCGACACC
>JAJRUK010000089.1 GCA_024277835.1 Planctomycetota bacterium
CAGCCGCGCCGTTGCGGTGGCTTGATACGGCTGAGAGCTGGGCGTGGTTTCGCAAGTGTTGGGGCGTGATCTACGCCGCCGGAGGGATCGAAAAGACCGACCGGATTTTCTTTCCGTTTTCTTTTGGACCGCTTATTGGTTTTTGGGCGGGGTTTGAGGCGGCGCTTGAGCAGGGGTGTTTTGTGTTGCCCGCTGGCGGTATGTCTACATCAGCCCGATCGCATCACATGCTCGTAAACGAAGCGACTGTTTTGAATTGTACGCCGACGTACGCACTCCGTATGGCAGAGGTCGCTGCCGCCGAGGGTATTGATCTTGCTGGTGCTGGAGTTCGGACTGTTCTTGTTGCGGGTGAACCGGGCGGGAGCATCCCCGCGACGCGCGAGCGGATTGCGACAGCCTGGGGTGCTCGGGTTTTGGATCACACTGGGATGACCGAGATCGGGTCGTGCAGCTTCGAGTGTTTGGAGGCACCGGGCGGGGTTCATGTGATCGAGAGCGAGTTTATTCCCGAGGTGGTCGATCCGGATTCAGGCGAAGCGGTGGCGGATGGTGAGCTTGGCGAGCTGGTTCTGACGAATCTGGGTCGGTGGGGGAGTCCGTTAATTCGATATCGAACCGGCGATCAGGTTCGCATGACTCGGGAGCGGTGCGGGTGCGGGCGCTGGTTTGCTCGACTCGACGGTGGTATCCTTGGGCGCACGGATGACATGCTCGTGATACGCGGGAACAATGTTTTTCCGTCTACGATCGAGGGGTTGGTTCGTGAGTTTGCGGAGGTGGCGGAGTTTGCGATTGAGGTTGATCGCGGTGCGGCGCTTGCGGAGTTGGTGATCAAGCTGGAACTTGTTGCCAGCGCTGATGCAGGTGTTGTTGCCAGGCGTGTTGTGACGCGGTTTCGTGATCGGCTGGGTTTTTCGCCCAAGGTTGAAATTGTCGAGGCGGGAGCATTGCCTCGTTTTGAAATGAAAGCGCGTCGTGTGACGATGCGCGGCTCGTCGTAGTGGGTCAAGTGTGTTGGCGATCGCTGACCCCCCTGAATCCCCCCTTGGTAAAGGGCGGACGAAGAGGGATGGTTTGTTGCCGTTGGGTACAGGTTTTGATAGTCGGGTAGAGTTGGTGACGGTTGCACCGTTTACAAAATTGGTGCCACACAAGATGAGGCACGGATCGCGAGAGGAAGCAGGATCGATGATGAAGCGACTTGGTTGGATGCTGTTGATACTTGGCGTTGGTGGAACGTCTGCACTCGGAAACGATTGGCCCGCATGGCGCGGACCCGAGCAGACGGGCATGTCGCGCGAGGACGCGGTGATTACGAGTTGGAGCGAAGACGGTGAAAACCTTCTCTGGCGAGTGCCCGTCGGTGGCCGCAGTACGCCGATCGTGATGAACGGGCGAATGTATGGCATCGGACCGGTCGGAACGGGTGGATGCTTGCAGGAGCGGATTTTCTGTCTCGATGCGAACACCGGGTTGTTGATCTGGGAGCATCGGTTCAACGTCTTCCATACAGACATCGTTGAGAATCGAGTGGGTTGGACGTCGTTGGTTGGCGATCCCGAAACCGGCAACATCTATGGCCACGGTACCGGCGGACAGTTATTTGCATACGACAAGGACGGCAAGCGTCTTTGGACATGGTCGCTCACCGAAGAGCTTGGTCGTAGTAGCGGGTACGGCGGGCGATTGCACACACCGATCATCGACGAAGATCGGGTAATCATCTCGTTTACCTACATTCTCACGCAATGGGGGACGGGGAAGAAGAAGGCCGGTCATCGTTACTACGCGTTTGATAAGCAAACTGGCGAGGTTGTCTGGATCGGGCAACCCGGCGGTAAGCCCAAGAACACAACCTATTCGACGCCGGTAGTCACGGTGGCAGATGGTCGGCGGATTCTGGTTGCGCCCAATGCCGATGGAAACATCTACGGGATGGAAGCGCGGACAGGGCGGAAGATTTGGACGTTTAAGTATAGTCTTGCCGGGCTGAACTCGACGGGCGTTGCGCGCGGTCGGCATTTCTATCTGAGTCATAGCGAAGAAAACGTGAAGGGTACGGAGATGGGGGCGCTGATTTGTATTGATGTGACCGGCAAGGGTGACATTACAAACACCGGCGAAGTCTGGAGAGTGGATGGGATCAAGGGCGGCTATTCGTCGCTGGCACTAGGGACGGATCATGTTTACGTCGCGGAAAACAACGCGGTACTTCATGCCTTTGACGCGATGACCGGGAAGAAAGCCTGGGAGTACGACGTCGGTCGTGCGATGAAAGGCTCGCCGGTTGTGACCGCGGATGGTGTGATCTACGTCGGCGAGGTCAATGGCATGTTCCATATCCTCAAAGACAAAGGCGACAAGTGCGCCAAGCTGGATTACAAGGAATTCACTCGGTCGGATGGTCTGGTTGTTGAAATTCAGGGGTCGCCGGCGATTTCCAACGGGCGCGTCTATTTCATGACGCGGTACGATACGTACTGTCTTGGGAAAACGACCGCGAAAACGATCATGGTATCGGTTCCGCCAATGGAGGCGGAAGATAAGCCGGCACCGGGCGGGACTCCGTTTGCGATTCTACATCCTGCGGAAATGTCGGTTGCGCCGGGCGACGAGATTCAACTTCGTATATCGATGTTCGACGGAAAGGGCACGATGTTTGGAGCCGCGCCGCTTCCTGCGGCTGCCCCGACGGGTGCGTGGACGGTGAAGGGTGTTGCGGGAACGGTGAGCGAGGACGGGATGTTTCACGCTTCGGCGGAAAACAAGTTCTCCGCCGGTACAGTGACGTTGAAGATGGGCGAACTCACCGCGACGGCGCGGATTCGCATTAGTCCCAAGCTTCCGATTTCCGAGTCGTTCGACAAGATGGCCATCGGTAAGCAAGCACCGGGATGGATCGGGATCGACGCGAAGACAGCGATCGTTCAAAAGGACGGGGAGATCGTTTTCCAAAAGCGTGCGAAGAGTCCTTCGGCGAAGTACGCTCGGATGCGTTCGTATTCAAACCCGCCGATCGAAGCTGGTTATACGGTACAGGCGGACCTCTTTGGTGAGCCGAAAAAAGGTCGCAAGACGCTTTCGGACATGGGGCTTATCAATGATCGGTATCTGATGATTCTGCTTGCGAAGGAAAAGGCGATTCGGCTGGTTTCGTGGGGGCCTATCCCGCGTGTACAGAAAGATGTCCCGTTTGATTGGCAGCCCAATACGTGGTACACGGCAAAGTTCAGCGTGGATGTGACGGAGGGGACCGGGGTGATTCGTGCGAAGGTCTGGAAGCGCGGCGAGGATGAGCCGAAGGCGTGGATGGCCGAGGTTCGCGATGCATGTCCGAATCTGGAGGGGAGTCCGGGGTTGTACGCGTATACCAAAGGGACCAGTGCGAAGAGGTTGGGGGCGATGACGTTTTTTGATAACTATAAGGTGACGCGGAACTAGGGCGGTTTTAGTTCACCGGTTACAAACCGGTGCCACACTTAGAATATGCTTGTTTGCTGTTTGGGCGGACTGTTGAAGAGATGAAGGAGCTTGCATTGTTTAAGCAGATGATATTGGGCGCGAAAGTTGTTGCGTGCGTTTGTTTTTTCGCGACGAGTGTGTCGGCGGAACCCCTCACGAAAGCGAAGAAGGGCGACTGGACAATGTGGGGCGGATCGCCGGATCGAAACATGGTCTCCGGCGAGACGGGGATTCCCGCAAAGTGGGATGCGGAGTCCAAGAAGAATATCAAATGGGCGGCCCCGCTTGGCTCGCAGACCTATGGCAACCCGGTGATCTATAAGGGTAAAATTTGGGTCGGTACCAACAACAATGGCAACCTTCGTAAGGGGATCAAAGGGGACAAGGGTGTTGTTGTTTGTCTGGATGAAAAGAGCGGTAAGTTCCTCTATCAGATTACGCATGACAAGCTCCCGACGGGTCGCGTGAACGATTGGCCTGAGCAGGGGATTTGCTCTGCGCCAGTTGTGCAGGGAAACCGCCTCTACTACATCAGCAACCAGTGTCAGGTGGTTTGTGCGGATACGGAGGGATTCATGGATGGGGAAAACGACGGTCCGTACAAGGATGAGAAATATACAGAGAGTCAGGATGGCGACATTGTGTGGGTGCTCGATATGTTCGAGGATTTGGAAGTGTTCCCGCATAACCTTGCGACCTGCTCGCCAACCTCAGACGGCAAGCTGCTGTTTCTCACGACATCAAACGGCGTGGACGAAGCGCACCTGAATATCCCCATGCCCGACGCGCCGGACTTTTTGGCTGTCAACATGAACGACGGGTCGATCGCATGGCAGTCGAGTGTTGTGGGTGATAATATTCTTCATGGGCAGTGGTCGTCGCCGGCGTACGGGGTGATCGGCGGAACTCCACAGGCGATTTTCGCGGGCGGTGACGGATGGTGCTATTCGTTTGAGGCCAAGACCGGCAAGCTGCTTTGGAAATTTGATCTGAACCCGAAGGATGCGGTTTGGGAGCTTGGCGGGCGCGGTACGCGAAACGCGATTATCGCAACACCGGTCATCTATGACGACAAGGTCTTTCTCGCCGTCGGGCAAGACCCGGAGCACGGCGAAGGGCCAGGCCACATGTACGCGATCGACGCGACCAAGCGCGGCGACATCACCAAGTCGGGGCGGGTCTGGCACGTTGGCGGCGATGACTTTCATCGAACGATGTCGTCCGTTGCGATCGCGGATGGCCTGTTGTATGCGTCGGACCTTAGCGGGTTTCTTTATTGCCTCGATGTGAAAACGGGGAAGCGTCATTGGCAATACGACACAATGGCTGCGATCTGGGGATCGCCGTATGTTGTCGACGGCAAGGTGATGCTCGGTGACGAAGACGGCGAGGTCGTTGTCTTGAAGCATGGCCCAAAGATGAAAGAACTCGCGACGATGGACATGCTGAACTCGGTCTATACGACCCCGGTTGTGTCGAACGGGACGCTTTATATTACGAACCGGCGGATGTTGTATGCGATTGAGGGGAAGTAGGCATCGTTGCGACGATTTACGATCTCACCCCCGAAGAACGGAGATGTTCTTCGGGGTTTTCTTATGCGCGGACCGCGTAAGGGGGCGTTTGAAGATTTTCCTTGCGTTTGAAAGACGAGGGGGCTAGAATTGAGCCTGCGGCGGGGGACTCGATCGGGAGGAAATGCTTTGTCACATCGTACTTTAACGTATTTCGGAAGCGCCATGCTCGTATCGTGCGTGATGCTTGTTGGGTTTGTTCCGGGAGTCTCTGCCCAGAGCGTCGCGGCTGGCTCGCAGGTTCTTTACGTTGATGGTAGTGCGGTTGGACCTACGCATGACGGTTCCGACTGGTGTTCCGGTTTCCTGGAGGTTCACGAAGCCGTTGCGGTCGCCGTGGCGGGGAGCGTCATTCGCGTTGCGGGGGGGACGTACCATCCAGACAGTAGCGGGCTTGCCGATCCGCGTGACGCTACGTTTACGCTCATGAGCGGTGTTGTTATTGAGGGCGGGTATGCGGGTTGCGGCGAGGTCGACCCGGACCTCCGCGACTGGGTGCAGTTTGAGACGATTCTCAGCGGGGATCTTCTTGATAACGATGGACCGGTTGATGAGTTTCGCGGGTGTTGTCGGGCGACGTTTGCTGTGGGCTGCCCGAACGTTGCTTGTGAGTCGCTTGTTTGCGCGGAGTTTCCGGACTGTTGTAGTTTGCCGTGGGGTGATTCATGCGCTGGGTTTGCCGAATCATTGTGTCCGGCGCTTTGTACGGGGCGTGATGATAACGCGCTTCATGTGGTCACTGGCAGCGGGGTGGATGCGACGGGCGTGCTGGATGGGTTTGTTGTTTCCAACGGTCAGGCGGACAGGGATCCTTTTGGAGGGGGCGGACAAGATGGCGCTGGGATGGTTGCACTGGTGGGCAGCCCTACGATTTCAAATTGTACTTTTCGCGATAACGACGCAAAGCAGTTGGGAGGTGGCGTTTTCTTGGAGGATAGTGTTTCAAGTTTTGTGGGTTGCACGTTCGACAACAATACTGCGCGCAATTATTTCACCGAAGGCGACGGTAGTGGCGGGGGGGCGTACATTGTTGGTGGCGGACCGGTTTTCTCGGAGTGTTTGTTCACGCGCGGACGTATCGATGACTTCGGCAATGGTGCGGGCATATCCGCCACTGGTGCCGCGCTACGCGTGCTGGATTCGTGGTTCGAGGGGAACATTGGAGAGGGGCTCGGTGCGGGCATTAGTGCCGCCGGGGAGGTGGTCGTCGAGCGCTGCGTCTTCTTATCGAACTGGTCCGGCGTTTCGGTTAATGGTCTCGGGGCGGGGTACATTCGGGATTCGATGATTATTGGGAACGAAGGCTCGGGCGCATTTTTACAAACCGGCGAAATGACTAACACGGTCGTGGCTGGTAACTACGGCGTCGGGTTCGGAACAGCGTTCGGGCAGGCGCTGGTCGCGAATTGCACGATCGTCGGCAATATGGCTTTCGGTGCTGCGGGAGGACTCGTCGCGTCGAACGGAGGCGAGATGTCGGTCGTGAATTCGATCGTATGGGGGAACAAGATGTGGGCGAGCCCCGATCCGGTACACGCACAGATCGGTTTTAGTCAATTTAGCTCGGGGACGATCATGGTGTCCAACTGCGATGTGGAAGGCGGGTTGGACGCGGTGGATGAGGGGATCGGGACACTCGTTTGGGGCGCGGGGAACATCGACGCCGATCCTCTCTTCTTGGATCCCCTGGGAGCGGACGGGTTGGCGCGGACAGAGGACGACGACTTTCGATTGGGCGTTTTCTCACCGTGTATGGATGCCGGGGACAACGCATCTGTTCCGGCTGGCTTGCTTTTCGACCTCGTCGGCGCGCCGCGCATCGTGGACGGCGACATGGTCGGCGGCGATCGGGTGGACATGGGCGCATATGAAACGCCTCCATCTCCTCCTATCCCGGCGCTTTCCGGGGCGTGGTTAGTAGCTCTCATCTTCGGCTTGGGAATCGCCGCCGCTAAGATCCAAAGGCGTCGGGCGGAATCTTTGGGGGTGTGAATCGAACGTGCAACTTCGACCCTGCGCGCGGCGGGCAGTTTATCGTTTCGCCTTGAAAGGGGGAGATGCGCCTTCGGTCTTGATCGATCGCGCGGTTTGAGGCGGTGGACTGAAGCTCTTGCGTGGATGGGTCAGCATCATTTCCTTCTCTGCGCTGTCGGACGGGGCTACTCCTGCTGTGATCCAAAGATCGCCATGTCAATCGCCGGTCTCCCATGAGAGAGAAATTCAAAGGACAGCCTCAATTCTCGGTGGCTTGATAGTTAGCGGACCGGGGACTAGAATCCGGTGATATTGACCTCCCCACCGGGTGGTCTGGGAGGGCGTGCGCCCACCCACCTGAAGCGACTGCATCGTACCGCCGGCGTCGAGCCGGTTGGTTGTAACTCCTTACAGGACAATGAGTAAGAAACGACAAAAACTGGGCGAGACGCTCGTTGGCTGGGGGGTCATTGACCCCAACGCGCTGGCTGATGCGCTTGCCTACGCGAAAGAGCACCGCAAGCGGATCGGCGAGGCGCTGGTCGAGCTGGAGCTTTGCGGCGAGGACGACGTCGTGAAGGCGCTCGCGACGCAGTTTGGCCTTGAGTATATCGATCTTGAGGGGCACCAGGTCGATCGCGACGTGCTAAAGCTCATCCCGTCGAAGCTGTGCGAAGACTACATGATTCTGCCCTTGGGCGAGGACAACGGTCGCCTGAAGGTGATTATCACGGACCCGCTCGATCTTGAGACGTTGGACCTTCTGCGGTTTCGTCTTAATAAAGAAATCACGCCGACGCTCGCGCCGCTGGGCAAGGTCAAGCAGTTTATCGACAAGTTCGTGAACATGGAAGGCGACGTGCTGTCCAAGACGATGAAGAGCATCGACGAGGACGCCCCGGAAGAGGATGACTCTGGCGTAGACAGCAAGCTGATCGACGCGTCGGAGGCGGATGCGCCGATCATCAAGCTGGTGAACTTGATTATCACTGAGGCCGTTCACGGGCGGGCGAGCGATATTCACATTGAACCGATGGCGGATCGGGTGCGTGTTCGGTATCGCACCGACGGCGTGTGTCACGTTCGCGATGACATTCCCAAGCACATGCAGGCGGCGGTTATTACCCGTTTTAAGATTATTGCGGGTATCGACATCGCTGAGCGGCGCATTCCGCAAGACGGTCGTATCAAGATGAAGATCGGCGGGGGTCGGATCGACTTCCGCGTAAGTTCTCTTCCGGCCTATCACGGCGAGAGCATGGTGCTTCGTATTCTTCGCCCGGATGCTGTTGCGATTGGTATTCCCGCGCTGGGTTTTTCCGAGCAAGACTACGAAAGGTTCTCCAAGATCATCAAGCGCCCCAACGGAATTTTTCTCGTTACAGGTCCGACTGGATCGGGTAAGACGACCACGCTTTACGCTGCGCTCCAGGAATTGAATAAGCCGGATACAAAAATCATTACGGCTGAAGACCCTGTTGAGTATAACTTTCCCGGGATGAATCAATGTCAGGTGCGCGATGACATCGGGCTTACGTTCCCGAAGATTTTGCGCGCGATGCTTCGTCAAGCGCCGAACATTATTCTTGTCGGTGAGATTCGCGATAGCGCTGTGGGGGATGTTGCGATCCAGGCGGCGCTGACGGGTCACCTCGTGTTTAGCACGCTGCATACGAACGACGCGCCTTCGGCGATTACTCGTTTGATTGATATGGGTATTAAGCCGTTTCTGGTGGCGAGTTCGATTCAGGCGATCATGGGTCAGCGGTTGATCCGCGTGATTTGTAGTGAGTGCAAGGTCGAAGACCCCGATCCCGATCCCAAGACGCTCCGAATTCTCGGGTTTACAGAAGAAGAGCTTGAGGGAAAGACGATCTGGAAGGGCGCGGGTTGCCAGCGCTGCGGCGGGTCTGGGTATCGCGGTCGCGTGGGTATTTTTGAGATGCTTCTGATGAACACAGAGTTGCGCGATCTTGCGTTTAACCGTGCTCCAGCGACGCAGTTGCGTGCAGCCGCTCGTCGGTCGGGCATGGCGACGCTATTGGAAGACGGCAAGTACAAGATTCTCAAGGGCGTGACGACGCCGGAGGATCTACTTCGTATCACGCAGGCAGAGGGTATTGCGGATTAGCAGCGGGGCTTGTTGGCGTGAGTAATGACGGACTGTTTTGTACGAATGTCTAGGAAGTCTTAGATGGCAACGATTCATATAGACCGATTGCTCGAGACGGTGATCAAGCAGGGCGCGTCTGACCTTCACCTCACGGTGGGTCGCCCGCCGGTTATTCGATTGCATGGGCATATGCGGTCTCTTGAGACGAAGGTTCTTGGTCCTGATGACACGGTCGCGCTGATGAAGTCGATCACGCCGGAGCGCAACCAACAAGAACTTCAGGAAGAGGGCGGGACGGACTACGCTTTTGCCTTTGGCGACGCGGGTCGTTTTCGCGTTGCGGTGTTCAAGCAAAAGGGCAATAC